>DATESP010000175.1:0-4501 GCA_035270645.1 Mobilitalea sp.
TGCACAGGCAGCTGCCTATATCCATATGCTGGATCTTACTACGGGTAAGACGACCTTTGGTGTCGGTATAAGCTCCAATATTACCAGAGCTTCCATTAGAGCAATCTTTAGTGCACTGAATAGGTTAAATATTAGATAAACTATTAAGGGGGTGTTGAAAAACACCTCCATTTCTATGGATTGAACTTAATTGGATTAATGCAATCGGGAATGGGAAAAATAAGTTATGAACTAGTGTGGATTTGGATAAATATTATAAACAAGGGTTTGAACAGTTTATAAAACGCTATTCTGTCGGATTTCAAGGTCGGATTTCAATTGAACAGGCAATGCTAGAGTCATTGACTAGGTGATACCAAAATGCTATAATTCCATTGCTGTAGATTCAACATAATAAAAAGATCCATAATAAATGGAGGCAAAGAGATAATGATTAGCATTATAATACCATATCATAAAGGCGAGGTATATTTAAGAGATTGTTTAGATAGCTTGAGAGATCAGGACTACCGTGATTTTGAAGTCTTACTTATTTGTGATCATGTTCCACAGGAGGAACTTGGATTACTTTCGGAGTACGAGGGGCAACTATCAATATTTGTCCATCATATGGAGAATAAGACAGGGGTAGCAGCAGCGAGAAATTTAGGGCTTGAGAAGGCCACCGGCGATTATATATATTTCTTAGACAGTGATGATTATCTTTATGGCAATACGCTTGAAATTCTGGTAGATGCGGCTCTGGAGAGAGATGATGATATAACCTATGGTAAGAAGAATCCAACCTGGTTTGGGCGAGCCGTGTTTATTGCTAGGAAGCAAGAACACGAGCTAGGTGATTCAGAGGATGAAAATGAGGACAGTGCTGCAGAATCTGCCGAGCTGAACATGGATAATGGCGAAGATGGGAAGAGCTCTAATACTGATGACACCTCTGATGATGACGGGGGGGATACTTCAGGGGATAAGGAGAATACGGAGGACAGGGAAGATAACGAGGAGGATAATGGAGATTCTGATAAATCTGACCCTGAGGATGGTGGTGATCAGGATGGTGAAGAACAGGAAGATGCTCTGACCGAGGAGCAGCTAGAGAATCTAAAGAATGCCCGTATCAGGGCAGCATACCGGATTCTTGTATCCAAGAGGAAGGGTGTTCGTAATATCTCTGTTCTTAATATCTTATTTAAACGCAGTTTTATTGAAGCTAATCAACTTCGATTTCCTGAGGAACTGGTGTATTTTTCTGACATACCATTTCTTATGGAAGCATTATCTAAAACTGAGAGGTTTAGGAAAAGGCTATCCGCTAAATATATTAAGAGAAAACATAATGATGCGATTAACTTTCCAGCACTTTCGCAGATTAAGGATCCAAACCGTTTTAATGAGTTTCTAAACACCTACTATATAACGATTGGAAAGATACCAGAGGCCTCGGATCTAAGAAACCGCTTTGATAAGAAATATATTAATTATTATTCAAGAGTATATGCTCCCAAACTAAAGAGGAGCAAATATGATAGTTGGCGGAATGAGAACTTTATACTCATGAGTGATTTGGTAAGTGGAATGAGCCGAGAGGTATTAAAGGGTTTAAAAGGCTATAAGAAACGTTTAATCAAGGCACTTATTAAGAAAAAGCTTAGTAAGTCAATAAATATTGTTAAGGCACATTTAGGTTATAAGAAGTTAAAGAAGATTTTAAAGAACAGAAGAGCATTTTCAAAATTCCTCTATATTCATACCTTCATTAAGAAGCCGATGAAGGAAAATTGGATTCTGTTCGAAAGCTTCTTTGGAAAGAACTATTCTGACAGTCCCAAATATGTCTATGAATATTTATCTAAGAATTATCCGGGAAAATATAAATGTATATGGGTCATCGATAAGAGGAATACGAAAATTCCGTTCAAGCATAAGAAAATAAAACGCTTCGGCATTCTGTATTCATATTATCTCGCCCGCTGCGGTTATTATGTGTTCAATGGAAGGCAGCCGGAATGGGTTAGAAAAAGAAAGGGAAATATATTTATTCAGACCTGGCACGGCACCCCCCTAAAGAGGCTGGTGTTTGACATAGAGGAGGTTAGCTCCGCTACCCCCAGATACAAACAGCAGGTGTACAAGCAGTCGAGGGCTTGGGATTATCTGATTGCACCAAATGCTTTTAGTAGTGAAACCTTCCGGAGATGCTTCATGTTTGATAACCAAATGCTGGAAACGGGATATCCAAGAAATGATATTCTGCATTCCCCTGACCGAGACAGGATATCTTCGGAAATAAAGAGAAAGCTTGGTATCCCAGAGAACAAGAAGACAATTCTATATGCTCCGACCTGGCGTGATGATGAATTCTACGCAAAGGGTCAATATAAGTTTGAACTTCATCTGAATCTTGAATATATGAGGAAAGAGCTAGGTGAGGAGTATGTCCTGTTACTAAGGACGCATTACTTTATAGCAGATGCTCTAGATGTAAGCACCCTGCAAGGCTTTGCCTACAATTTGAGCAAATATGATGATATCTCTGAATTATATCTGATTTCGGATATTTTGATTACGGACTACTCATCTGTGTTCTTCGATTATGCTAATTTAAAGAGACCAATGTTATTCTTTACCTATGATCTGGAAAAGTACAGAGATGTCCTTAGGGGTTTTTACTTCGATATAGAGAAGGAAGTTCCCGGGCCTCTGGTATTTACGACAGAAGAGGTTGTGGAGGCTGTCCATAATGTGAAATCCATTCAAATAGAATACAAACAGAGGTACGATGACTTCTATGGTAGGTTTTGTGAATGGGAAGATGGACATGCGGCGCAAAAAGTGGTAGAATCAGTCTTTAGTAAGTAACATTCTAACTGTGGAATTACGGAACAGTTAAGTAACAGATAACAGTATAAAAGAATGGAGATCAGCGTGGGTAATGTAATGAATAATTTTAAGAAATATCAGTTCCTATTAGTTGAGCTGGTCAAAAAGAATATTAAGCTAAAGTACCGTAGATCCTACTTAGGAATTGTCTGGACGCTCTTAGAGCCAATATTAACTACGATCGTATTGACCTTTGTATTTAGCGAGATCAGTGGTAAGAGTGCTCGTGATCCATTATTTGCAGTATATGTTTTGACTGGACGGCTTCTGTATTCATTTTTTGCAAACGCAACCAAGTCTGCGATGAAGTCAATCCGTGGAAATAGCGCTATGATTAAGAAGGTATATGTTCCGAAGTATATATATCCACTATCCTCTGTATTATCTGGATATGTGACTTTTCTGATTTCAATGATTGTACTGTTCGGCGCAATCATGATCTTTAAGATTACACCAACCTTTCATATGTTTAGTGCAATTATACCACTGGTCATGATATTGATATTATCCCTGGGTATCGGTTTAATCCTTTCCACCCTGGCGGTATTCTTCCGTGATTTGGAGTATCTGTGGAGTGTAATGCTGATGCTAATTATGTACACCTCAGCAATCTTCTATAAAATTGAAAATGTAGGATTAGATAAGAGTTGGATTTTTAACATTAATCCAGTTTACCCCATTATCGTAAATTTTAGAAATGCAATCTTTGGAAGAACAATAAGTATAGATGCATTAATGCTATCAGTTCTCTATAGCTTCGGGTCGTTATTAATCGGGGTAGTGCTATTCTATAAGAAGCAGGATAAGTTTATTCTTAATATATAACTTTTTATTGGAATTAAGATGCTATGTAAGGGAATTCATTTTAATCTTCTTTCAGGTATTAATATGCAGAAATGAGGTAATATATGGGAAACACAGCCTTAAAGGTTGAAAATGTCAGTATGAAATTCAACCTAATGGAAAAGAGAGTAGATAATTTAAAAGAATTTATGATTAAGTTCTTGAAGCATGAGATACATTACCAGGAGTTTTGGGCACTTCAGAATATATCATTTTCCATAAATAAAGGGGACCGTCTAGGTATCCTTGGTTTAAACGGGGCTGGCAAAAGTACACTCTTAAAGGTTATTGCAGGGGTATTAAAGCCTACAACAGGAAGTATCAGCGTTAAGGGGAAGATTGTACCTCTCCTAGAGCTTGGCGCTGGCTTTGATCAGCAGTATACCGGCGTGGAGAATATATTTCTGTACGGAGCCATATTAGGTTACCCCAAGGATTTCATCAAGGAGAAGTTTAACGAGATCGTAGAATTTTCCGATTTGGGAGAATTTATCCATGTTCCTGTAAAAAACTATTCCTCTGGAATGAAAGCCAGATTAGGTTTCTCGATAGCAACAGTTGTTGAGCCGGAGATTTTGATTCTGGATGAGGTACTATCCGTAGGAGATGCCAAGTTTAGGAAAAAGAGTGAGAAGAGAATCCAAGAAATGTTTGACAAGGGTATTACGGTTATATTTGTATCCCATAACATCGATCAGGTAAAGCGTATTTGTAACAAGGCCATTCTACTAGAGAAGGGTGAACTTATCGCGGATGGTTCGGTCGAGGAAGTATCTTCTAT
>DATESP010000176.1:0-6196 GCA_035270645.1 Mobilitalea sp.
CCTGCAGATTGATCGATTAAATGATGATCATATGCCTTCAATGTGATTCTCATTACTTGACTTGCCATAAAAAAAGCCGCCTCCTTTTCGCACTTAAGTTCAGTACGACAAGTGGTGACTGTACACTCATCCGTGCGTATCCTCATTTTACATACAAATAATCCGATTTACGGATGCTTTGGGATAAAATATGGATTTTCACACGTCTTATCTGCCCGTTGGCAGAATATTTATGGTACAGTGACTTGTCGCCAGTTTCATAACTTGACCTTCGCTCCACGGAAAACCTACTGAAGATTCAGTAGCAACCTCACGCTTCTACGCTATCAACGTCACAACATTTGATATTATACACTATTGATAGTTCCTTTGCAAGTACTTTTTTTAAAATAATATGCAACTACCTCTCCCAACGACCGGAAGCACCACAAGGTAGTATCAGTCCATTTCCCGATACCGGCAGGCCGATTTCATCCGCAGTAACCTTACCTTTATATTTCTTTCCTAGTTCCTCTGATATCATATAGGATAATACTCCGGGTTGAAGACCTGTGGTATAGGAATTAATCAAGAAAAACACAGGCACCTCGGACAGAACCTTTGCACACAGCTTTATAAAGGGATGTATACTATCCTCTATCTTCCATATTTCACCCTTGGGCCCTCTTCCATAGGAAGGAGGATCCATGATGATTGCATCATACTTACTCTCTCTACGGATCTCACGCTCTACGAATTTCACGCAATCATCCACGATATAACGGATCGGCGCTGCTCCCAGTCCTGAGCTCTCCGCATTTTCCTTCGCCCAGGCAACCATACCCTTAGAAGCGTCTACATGGGTTACTGCCGCTCCTGCTTTTGCCGCTGCGATTGTTGCTCCCCCTGTATATGCAAATAAGTTCAATACCTTAACCTGACGGTCCTTAACACTCTTAATCTTGTCCGAAAACCAGTCCCAATTTACAGCCTGTTCTGGAAAAAGCCCAGTATGCTTAAAGTTGAAGGGCTGAAGGTGAAAATTCAACTCCTGATAATTAATATCCCATTGTTTCGGCAAGTCAAAAAACTCCCATTCGCCTCCACCTTTTGCACTCCGATGATAATGGGCATTCATATCCTTCCACCCTTTATGAAGCCTAGGTGTATCCCATATTACCTGTGGGTCAGGGCGTACCAGGATATAATTACCCCACCGCTCCAGCTTCTCACCGTTTGAAGTATCTATCACTTCATAGTCCTTCCAATTATCTGCTACCCACATAATGTTCTCTCTTTCTATAATTAATAATGAAATAATATTTATATCGCCATATTATTATACCCCAGCCAATAATCAAATACAACCAATATTGGTTGAATACAGCTTAAGCCTTCTCTCATGATTCTAACCATTTTTTAACTTGACGTTATTGCTGAAACAATATAAACTTAAAAGCGTAATAAGAAAGCATTACGAGACTACAAAGAAGAGTAAATAAATCGTAATAAGGTAATACTATTTCTTATAAGTAGCCTCAGAGCAAATACATATGGAGGGAATAATAATGGGAATTTTAACAAGATTTAAAGACATCATGTCCAGTAACATTAATGCACTACTAGATAAAGCCGAGGATCCTGAGAAAATGATTGACCAATGCCTCAGAAACTTAAATTCCGATCTTGGCAAGGTAAAGTCAGAAACTGCAGCGATCATGGCAGAAGAGCAAAGAGCAAAAAGAGTGCTCGATGAATGTAATGCAGATATTACCAAGATGCAATCCTATGCGGTCAAAGCCCTTGAAGCAGCTAATGAAGCTGACGCTCGTAAATTCTTGGAACAGAAGGCTTCATTATCCTCTAAGCAAACTGGACTGCAGGAAGCATATGATCTTGCAAGCAGCAATGCAGCTCATATGCGTGTGATGCACGATAAACTGGTTGAAGATATCAACGAGCTTGAATCTCGTAAGGATATGATTAAGGGTAAGCTTGCAGTAGCAAAAACCCAGGAACGTATCAATAAGATAGGGTCCTCTGTATCAAATGCAAATAATTCTATGGCCAGCTTTTCAAAGTATGAAGACATGGCTGATAAGGCGCTTGACAAAGCTAATGCAATGGCAGAGCTCAATCGATCCTCTTCTGATCAAAGTATCAATGATTTAGCAGAAAAGTATGCAAGCGATTCCGCCGTTGACACTGAGCTTGCAGCATTAAAAGCCAGTTTAAACATACAATAATATACATCTATCAAGGATATAATTATTAATAAATTTAAACTACCCAATTAAATGCTGACCTACTTAAAATGTCCGTGAAGGGAAAACTTCTATTTTCTTGTTTACGGGCATTTTATAGAAATAACATTGTTAAGGAGGATGTCATGACAGCTAAGGTTATACATTACAAGTGTCCAAACTGTGCAGCGGATATGGCATATGACAGTACCTCTGGTCTTCTGCGCTGTGGAAGTTGTGGAAGGACAGATAATATAGAGCATATGGCAGTGGATCAAAAGATGCCGAAGGGTGCCGAAGTTTCATATGAGATGGATGAGGAAGATGCTGCTGCCGCCAATGCTGCCTTCGATAGGGATTATGAAGATTCCTCTGATAAGGATGAGCCAACCAGCCATGAAACCTTTAGCGGAGATGAAGCCACACAGTATCATTGCCAAAACTGCGGTGCAATCCTGATTACGGATAGCCAGACTACCGCCACCACCTGCAGTTTCTGCGGTGCCGGTGTAGTAATCGGCGACCGCCTAACAGGAAGCCTTGCACCTGCCAAGGTAATTCCCTTTACTATAAGTAAGGAACAGGCCCAAGAGGCTTTTAAGAAATGGTGTAAAAAAGGACGTCTCACCCCCTCCGATTTTATGAATGCCGACCGTATCAAGAATATTTCCGGTCTATATGTACCCTTTTGGCTCTTCGACCTAAATGGTCGCGGAGAAGCAGAAGCAGTATGTACCAGGGTTCATACCTATACCAGGGGGGATTGGATCTATACCCAAACAAAATACTATAATGTCTTCCGTAAGGTAGATTTAAACTATCTTCGTATTCCCTGCGATGCTTCGAAGAAGATGGAAGATTCCATGATGGATAAACTGGAGCCTTATGACTACAGTAATTTAAAGGACTTTAATATGCCCTATCTTGCCGGCTACATAGCGGAAAAATATGATTATGATGACACTAATCTACTTCCAAGGATGAAGGACCGGGTAAGCGATTATGTTGATACTTATATTCGATCTACCATTAACGGCTATACTACAGTATCCTACCACCGCAAGGACATTAATATCCGCCAGAAGCGTGCGGATTACACCTTAATGCCAGTGTGGATGGTATGCTACGATTATAAAAATGCGGAACATAACTTTGCCATGAACGGGCAGACCGGGAAGATCGTAGGTAAACCCCCGTTAAGTACAAGTAAAATCGCAGCGTGGTTCTTCGGAATTTCAGGCGTAACGTTCCTTCTTCTTCAGCTATTGACTCGAGTATTTGGAGGTGGGACAGCATGACGAGAAGGAGCAAATTACTACCTGTATTATTCAGCATTCTAGCTTTTATAACACTCCTCACCTTCCTTGCCCCGGTCTCTAAAGCAGCCGAAGTTGACGAGGATGAACAACGAATTTTTGATGATGCTGCTATATTAACCACCACGGAGTACGAGGAACTGGAAGCAATGTGTAACCAGAAAGGGAGAGAATCCGGAATTGAGATCTTTATTCTGACTCATGACAATAAGGATGCTACATATCCCGAAGCATATATAGAGAATTTTGAAGATCAGCTTCCTGTCGGGGATAGAGTTTACTTTCTATACGACTTGAACCGCGGTGAAATATTTATTGAAGTCTATGGTCTAGCAGAAACCTACATCCACTCAAAACGGATTGAAGTCATCTTTGATAATCTATCAGATGATTTAAGGTCCGAAAACTACTATGATGCCTTTACAACATATATAGGTATGGTTTCCTCCTACATGTTTGACGATTCCGAATTGAATTATGATCAGAATTATAGTGATTCCGAAAATCCTGAAATAAAGGATCTACTGACGAACATTTGGTTCCAATTGATTGCTTCTCTTATACTCGGAGGAATTGTTGTGGGTGTCATGGCTTATAATTCCGGCGGAAGGATGACTGTCCGCGGAAATAATTATCTCGATGATAGCCATTCAGGCCTAATTGGCAGGAGAGATATGTATGTCCGTACCAGTATTACTAGGATTAGAAAACCCACACAACCAAAATCCTCTGGCAGGGGTGGCTTTAACGCTGGGGGCTTCCGTGGAGGCATATCAGGCGGTGGGCGTTCTCATAGTTCAGGAGGCAGAAAACTGTAATGGTTTTTATGCTGTCATAGTACTATAATAGTAGTGTGAATTATTTAAAGCATAATTCACACTTAGAAGTTTGTGCCTGCGTAATCCTCGGCACAAACTAATTCAAAGGGCAGGCATAGACGATAATAAAATATTCATTATGCTCCATACAAATAGATTGGGAGGAAATAAAAATGGGATTGTTTTCAAAACAATTTGCTAATGTCGTTGAATGGCAAGAATTCCGTGACGACATGATCTTTTACAAATGGAATAATGACGAGATTAAAAAGGGGAGCCGTTTGATCATTCGACCTGGACAGGATGCTGTATTCCTTTACAATGGTAAAATCGAAGGTATCTTCAAGGATGAGGGTGATTACGATATTGAATCTCAGATAATACCGTTCTTGTCCACATTAAAAGGTTTTAAGTTTGGCTTTAATAGCGGAATGCGCGCCGAAGTATTATTTGTTAATACCAAGGAATTTATAGTAAAATGGGGCACCCAGAACGCAATCAACATACCTACTCCTGCACTTCCTGGCGGTATACCGATCCGGGCGAATGGAACCTTTACCTTTAAAGTAAATGATTATGTGAAATTGATTGATAAGATTGCAGGTGTTAGACAGAGCTATTCTGTGGAGGATGTCAGGCTTCGCATAGTATCAGTATTGGATCAGCTCTTAATGAAGTGGATATCTAAAGAAGGCAAGGATATGTTCAATCTTCAGGCGAACTCCTTTGATATCTCCACCGGAATTAAAACAGATCTTGATATGCAGATTTATGATACTGGTTTGTCCGTTACTGGCTTTAACATTATGAGCTTTACCTATCCAGAAGAAATTCAGAAAATGATTAATAAGAATGCTTCTCACAGCATGGTCGGAGACCTCGGCCGTTACCAGTCCATAGCCATGACAGAAGGCATTGTAAATGGCAAGGTAAGGGGTGGCGGTACAGCTTCTGATATGGCCGGCATGATGATGGGTATGAATGTGGCTAACCAGATGATGCAGAACATAAACAGCCAAAATAACCAAGCAGGTGCAGGAAACCCAAATAGTAACCAGAGCCAGCCCATTGGAGTAAAACCGAACTTCTGTCCAAATTGTGGCCAGAAAACAGGTGAATCTAACTTCTGTCCTAATTGTGGCCAGAAGCTGGCATAATCCAACGCGTACGAATCTACCCAGAAGCAATCTATGTTTGCTTAGTTGAGCATTATAAATAGGATTAACTATAAAAAACTGTATGAGGTGTCTGCTTCATACAGTTTTTTATCTTACTAATAAACAAACCTTTAGATTTACTTTTTCTTTTCTCAAAGCATCTCAAGGTATTCACTCCCATTAAAGAATTTCTTATCCGAGTCATCAAATACTGTAGTCCGTCCGTTCAAGTCTTCCTCGATAACATGATAATCACTTCCCAGCATCCTTTGCCACTGTCTAGTCCATCTGATACTATGGATAAAATATACATGAATAAATGGTAAATAATTGTTTAGTCTACAACATGCAATATAACAACAGCAATATAACAGCAGCATTATGAAATGGTTTAGTAAAGCTTCAAAGAACTTATAATAATCTATAAACGCCTGTCAAAGTTCTATCATATTATCCTTTGACAGGCGTTTAATATCTCATCGTCTTTATAACACTTAATATACTTTCATTCCTAGCTTACCTGAAATACCTCATCCTTCATCAATCCATTAAGCCTAATTTCAGCATCCTCAAAGCTGTTGCCCTTTACTCCAAAATAGAATTTGATCTTCGGTTCTGTTCCTGAAGGACGTATTGCGCACCAAGCATCCTCCTCTAATTCAAAGTACAACACATCGGAATTT
>DATESP010000177.1:0-4473 GCA_035270645.1 Mobilitalea sp.
AATATGTGTATTCATGGTTTATCCTCCTCTGAAGTAATGAATTCCATGGTTCTAAAATCTCATTAATGCTAGCCTAATAATATCTTATTGAGCTTAGTTATAATTAAACATTAGCAATTATTTTCTATAATGTCAATTTGATTATACTTGCATTGCTTATTGCAAAATGTTATATTAAGGAAGTAATGATACTATCTTAGCTTAATATGGAGGCACTCACATTAGAGAAAAGCGTATACATAAAAGACATATGGGGGTCTATATGACAAAATTACGGCTTAAAAAGAATATAATAGTCATTATTACTTTTTCCTTATTGCTATCCTATGGAAACTTATCAGGAGACACGCACGCTTCAGAATTAATTGCTGTAAAAAATGTCTTAATCTTAAACTCTTATCATGAAGGCTTCACATGGTCTGAGGAGGAAACGGATGGGATATTAAATAGCCTTTCAGAAAGCGGTACTAATCTATCCATAATGATTGAATATATGGATTGGAAACGTTTCCCCAATATAGACAACCTACATTACCTATATGATTACTATTTATTTAAATATCAGGACAAAAAGTTTGATGTCATCATAGCGACTGATGATGTAGCAATGCAATTTGCCTTAATTAACAGGGAAGTTTTATTTTCAAATGCTCCTGTCGTGTTCTGTGGTGTAAACCAAAGCAATATTGACAACATCACTAGCAACTATGACAAGGTTACCGGTGCTGTTGAAATAATAGATCCCACTGAAACCATAAAAACAGCATTAAGCATCAACCCCTCCTTAAAAAATATTTATCTTTTATATGATAATACGGAAAGTGGATTATCAACTGGCCTTATAGCCAAAGATAAGATAAATGACTTAAAATCCGACTTGAATATCATTTCCATGAATAGGTTAAGATACAGTGATATCATCAAACAAGTGCAGATTCTAGAAGAAGACAGTATAGTTCTAATAACAACCTATTATAGTGATATAGATAACATGATTGTTAATCTTGAATATCTAACTAGAGAGGTGGCGAAGAGTAGCAGTGTTCCTGTATACCATCTGTATGACTTTGGTATAAACAACGGTTCCATCGGTGGGACTATGCTGAGTGGAGAACTTCTAGGAAATCATGCTGGTTCACTGGCTTTACGGGTAATACAGGGAGAAAATATTGATGACATCCCGATTATTACTCCGAATTCATATAGGACTGTATTTGATTATGAACAGATGGAACGCTTCGGTATTTCTCTCAAATCCGTTCCGAGAGACAGCGAGATAATTAACAAACCATTTTCTTTCTATGAAACCTATAAATCATTAGTTCAAAGTGTTCTTATAGCCTTTTTGGTATTAATTGCTTTTGTATGCATGTTACTGTTCTATATCAGTAAGATTAGGAGAATGAAGAGAACTCTTTCTGATAGCCATGAGGAGCTGACTAAGATTTATGATGAATTGGCGGCATCTGGTGAGGAAATGAAACACCAATATAATGAAATAATTATGATAAATAAAAAAATTAGTGAAGGCGAGGATAAGCTTTCATTTATGGCATATCATGATTCCTTAACCGGACTGCCCAATAAAATGTCCTTATTTGAAAAAGCTAATTTTACATTTGTTAAGGAAAAGGGTAATGTAGCACTTCTGTTCATTGATGTTGATAATTTTAAGTATGTAAATGATACCTTAGGACATGCTTTTGGAGATCAGCTTATTGTTATGGTTAGTGAAAGACTTTTATCAATTGTTGATAATAAGTCTTCTCTCTATCATTTGGGTGGAGATGAGTTTATCTTAATCATAGAAGGCATCACAGACATAAGTGAGGCTGAGTTTTATTCAACAGAGATTATCTTAAGGTTTTCAGACGAGTTCAGTATTAAGAGCAGTTCACTTTATGTAAGTGTCAGCATTGGAATTGCCATATATCCAGATCATGGGGAACAACTGGAGCAACTGCTCAAATATGCAGATATAGCCATGTATCATGCAAAGGAAGCAGGTAGAAGAAACTATGTTGTGTATGACCAGATAATGAATAGGGATTTAACCGAAAGGGTAGAGATTGAAAAACAACTGCATAAAGCTTTAGAGAACAATGAATTTGAGATCTTTTACCAGCCCCAGATAGATTTAATTAGTAATAAAATTACAGGAATGGAAGCCCTCCTTAGATGGAATAATCCAGTGTTGGGAAGTGTTTCTCCACTAAGGTTCATTAAGATAGCAGAAGACAACCATTTCATAATTCCAATTGGAACCTGGGTATTGCAAAATGCATGTTTATTTCTGAAAGAATTAAATGAAAAAGGTTTTAATGATCTAACAATATCAGTAAACCTATCAATACTCCAGCTTTTACAGACTAATTTCTGCGATATTGTCAGAGATACGATAGAATCAACTCAGATAAAGCCCCAGCATCTTGAGCTTGAGATTACTGAGTCCATATTAATGGAATCCTTTGAAAGTATTACGCCGAAGCTACAACGACTAAGTGATAAGAAAGTAAGGATAGCTCTGGATGATTTTGGAAAGGGATATTCCTCACTTAATTACCTCAAACAGTTGCCTATAGATACCTTGAAGGTGGATAAATCCTTTATAGATAATATTACAGATCGAGACGGGGTCTCCTTGACTGAATATATCGTAAAGATTGGTAAGAGCCTTGGGATGTGCGTAATCGCTGAGGGAGTAGAACGTCAGGAACAGTTGGAATATCTTCTCCTCCATAAATGTGATAAGATACAAGGGTACCTATACTACAAGCCAATTCCTGGTACAGAGTTAATCGACTTACTAGAGAATAGTATATCGACAATTTAGATGTATAATTTGGGAATTGGGAAGCTGCAAGGGAAGAAATGCAATAGAATGAAAACAGGAGACAACATGAAGAAAGACATAAAGTTATATTGGAAGCTATTTATTTCTACATTTTTACTGAGTGCATTTACTTTTGGCGGAGGCTATGTTATCGTTCCGCTTATGAAGAAGAAATTCGTGGATAAGTTACATTGGATCGAAGAAGAAGAGATGTTAAATATGGTGGCAATCGCACAGTCATCTCCAGGTGCAATCGCAGTAAATGCATCCATTATGATTGGTTACCGAATTGCAGGTATACCAGGTGCTCTGGTTTCAACACTAGGGACGGTAATGCCACCGCTCATTATTATTACGATTATATCCTTGTTCTATCAGTCTTTCAGAGACAGTGCTGTAGTCAGAGCATTACTTAAGGGAATGCAGGCAGGGGTAGCAGCTGTAATTATGGATGTAGTTATAAGCATGTCCGGGAAAATTATTAAGGGAAAGCAGATTGTTTCAATATTGATGATGCTTGGAGCCTTCACTGCGACCTTTGTATTTGATGTCAATGTAATTTATATTATCATTATTTGTGGATTCATTGGAGCGTTTACCGTTATATATAGGGAAAAACATAAGAGGGGGGGAATCGGAGCATGATTTACCTGAAATTATTCTTAAGTTTCTTTCAGATAGGACTATTCAGCATAGGAGGCGGTTATGCAGCGCTACCTTTAATTCAAGAACAGGTCGTGGATGCTAACCAGTGGCTTACGATGGGGGAATACACGGATCTGATTACTATTTCGCAGATGACTCCGGGCCCGATTGCTATCAACTCCTCCACCTTCGTAGGAAACCAAATTGCTGGAATCGCTGGGGCCATCATATCAACCTTTGGTTGTGTCCTTCCGTCCTTTCTGATAGTACTCACTCTTGCCTATTTTTACTTTAAGTATAAGAACATAACAATAGTACAGGGAATCCTTGGAGGTCTTCGTCCGGCAGTCGTTGCCTTGATAGCTTCTGCAGGTTTATCCATTCTTATCTTATCCCTGTGGGGAGAAAAGGGATTCACGTTAAAGCCTGCAGACATTAATTTTATCGCAGTGGGTTTGTTCTTGGTCAGTTTATTCATATTACGAAAGTGGAAGATGAATCAGATTACAGTAATGCTGGGTTCCGGTGTGGTAGGGATGGTTATTTATCTTATTACAGGGGCATAGGCAACTTTATAGTAGGATTTTGATATTCTATGAACAGCATTATAAAATATGTGTGAACTTAATAAATGCTATATGTAAGAGGGCTATTGAATTATGAATATTCGATAGCTCTCTTTATCAGCCATGTCAGTACCTCCTTGTTTACCGAGACGCGGGTACTATTAACTATACACCAGAAGTTTGGCAAATAAATACCAGAAGTTTGCCATAGTAGAACAGTGTAACTTTTCATAAATTGGTTCGTGTAATAGTATGTAGGAAGAACGGGATAGAGATACTTAAGATGAATAGAGTAAAGGGGTGAGATTTTGCATGAGGATCACGAATTGATGGAGCTGGTAAAGCAGGGAGATAAGCTTGCTTATGAGATGCTGGTACATAGATACCGTAAAACAGGAATCGCCTTCGCTTACAGTATTATAAGGGATG
>DATESP010000178.1:0-15725 GCA_035270645.1 Mobilitalea sp.
TATATCTTTGCTAGAGAGGTAGAGCGATTAACAGCAAGAGCAGTAACCTATTGGCTTAGTAAGTATTGCAGAGAAGCAGGAATTACATATAAAAGTCCACATTGTACAAGGAGAACCACTGCAAGTCGTTTAAATTCAGCAGGAATGCCTTTGGATAAGATAAGGGATATTCTTGGACAAGTAGATGATAGAACCACTCTTGGGTATATTTATAACCCGAATACAGAACAAGAGAACTTGGATATTATGAATAAAGCCCTGAATAAGAGCAATAACAAGAACTAGTAAAAGTAAGCGCATAATATGCGTTGCACATACCGTGCACATATCAGCGCAACAAAAAATCCCTTGAAAATCAAGGGATTACATAAGCACGAGACGAGATTCGAACTCGCGACCCTCGCCTTGGCAAGGCGATGCTCTACCACTGAGCCACTCGTGCATATTATGATGTGCTTTTTGTTTGTTGGATTAATAAGCACATGTCATAATATACTATAGAATATGATGTTTGTCAATACCCTTAAATCAAATTTTTATATTTTGCTTGTTATTTATATTATACACTTAATTTAACCAATTCGTACTGTCAGTATATACTCATTATTGTGTAACGGCTTGTTTTGAATGGCCTCTGATTTAATCAATGACACATCTACCCAGAGCTCTTCAGCAGCGAGTAGAAGATTGGACATCATGATCCCCATATCAATCATTTTATTATTATCTAAGGCTTTGGCAATCAGTACATTTTTCTTGGCAAATACATGGATCCGATTCTTGTATACCACGAAACGCCACGGTTGAAGGTTATAGCAGGAGGGTGCAAGTCTAGCGGCATTCAACATTTGTTGAATGTCAGGAGTAACTGCTTCCTTATAGACAACTAGCTTATTCTCAGGAAGTCGTTTAGCACTGGAGCTCTCACGGTAGAGGGGTTTGTCAGTCTTTCCAAATGCAAGGGCTATGACATATTCATATTTCATCGTTGCCTTAAGCTCCCTTCCGGGGCTTGAATAACCGACAAAGCAGGCACCAAGGCCCTTCGACTCAATATAAAGATTTAGTTGTTGCATTAGATAACCTGCATTTAGCAGATAATCTTCCTCCATCTCTGAGGAGATGCAGATATAATAGGGTGCAGTGACCGCAAATGGTCCCCGGAAGCCTTGGTTTTTTTCGATATTACTGACCAGCTTAAATTCTACAGCGATTCCTTCCATTAGCATGGGAAGCTTATCTGCATAATCCAAGATGTCAGCTATGGTTTCCCATTCAAGCTTTTCCTGTAAAAATGTACGAATTGTTCTTCTTGAAAATAAAACCTCAAATGTATTCATAATAACCTCCATTCCTTCCCTTTAAATTAATATGTGTCTATGATGTCATTCTGAGACGCTGCTTTCTGCCCGCCTAAAAAGAGTATTCCTTTTCAACTTGTCCCTATTTTCACAGCTTGGATTCAGTCAATAAACTTTTTTTATAATACAGGGGTGAAATACCATAGTATTTCTTGAATAGTTTACTAAAATGGTAAACATCATCATAGCCTACAAGATTGGCTATGTTCTTAATGCTTCCACCTGTTCCGTTGAACAGGATAGCTCTTGCCTTCTCTAGCCGTATCTTGATCAAATAATTAATTGGTGATTCACCGGTTTCCTCTTTAAATATCTTCGATATATATACCGGACTTAAATACATATTATGTGCAATCTGATCCAAAGATATTTTTTGATCGTAATTTTCATTTAGGTAATTGATGATTCGGTTAACTGCATAATTTTTATTATAGGATTCAAAATTACAACTCTTTTGTGTCACACTATTCTCATCTACAATTTCCCGCATAATGAGAAGCAGCATTTGCATCAGATGTGTCTTAAACATAAAGTATTTACCGACATGACTGCTTTCCTTCTCAGCTATCATGGAATAGCAGTGCATTGTCAATTCCTGCTTCAATCCTGCGGTTGTGTGCAAAATGCATATACTGTCTTTCAGTTCTATGGAGTTAGCAGACATGTTCTTAAAATGGAAATCAGTAAAGCCGGATATAAATTCTATGGTTGGTTCTTTTTGATTTGTCACTACATGGGTATGCTTAACACCGGGATTACAGATGACTAGATCCCCTGCTTCGACCTCATATTCAATTCCCTCAACCAGATATTTACCTTTACCGGATAATATAAAAGCCAGTTCAGTAAAATCATGGTCATGGTAAACGCCATCTTTTATCATTTTACACTTGGACACATAGAAAACTGTTGGATTAAAGTCATTATAAGTTAAATCGTAATCAAAGGCCATTAAATCTCCATTCTGCCACCAACCCGCGAATTTGGGTGGCAGCGTAAATTAACCGTGTGAAAATTTTATATTCACACCTTAACGCCGCTTAGCGGATTATCAAACACAGTTCAATAACTGTTATAATAGGAAATAGTAATGCTATTATATCATTACTTAATTTATTTAGAAATACATTTTGAAAAATTTATTGTAACTATTCAGAACCCCCGAGAATCACGCAGTGGATTCGAGTGAGTCAGCGCCAAAATGGATGTATTTTATCCATTTTGTAGTGCAAATGTAACTGCGAAGGCACTGAACAGTTACAATTTATTCATATATAAATAGCATATAAATATCAATATGCATAACAAACCACATTTAAATATTTAGAATAACCCATTTTCATTATTGACAATGGGTTTATAATGGTACAATGAAGGCAAAGTGGGAAAATTCGTGTTTGCATCCATTTGCCGATACAATAACACTTGACATTAAGTACGCTTTTACATACATATGAGGAGGTAGTAATATGACAGCGATGCAATGGTTTTTTTCCTTTTTAAAGAAGTACAGGGTGAGGATGATATTTGCGATGGGACTGGTTACAATCACCTGTGCAGTTGCAATTGTCAACCCACAGATATCCGGTATTGTTGTAGATGAAGTAATTAAGGGGAATAACCATAAAATATTACCGATGATGGTAATTATCTTGATTTCTACAACATTACTCAGGTCAATATTGAAATATTGTTTTCTACTTATTTTTGAGACTTCTTCACAAGGGATGCTATATACCATGAGAGATTATGTGTACCAGAGATTGCTTCATCAGGATTTTGATTTTTATAATAAAAACCGGACCGGAGATCTGATGTCTAGACAGACAGGTGATATGGAAGCAATCAGGCACTTTGTGGCCTATGTAATCTTTTCGGTTTATGAGAATATTCTACTTTTCATGTTTGCTATGATTATGATCATTGTAGTGGACTACCGACTTGCACTTTGCATGATTGTAGTTATACCGATTACAGTATATTACACGGCGAAACAGCTTAAGAGTGTGAAGCCTGCTTTTCACAAGATAAGACAGCAATTTTCTAATCTGAATACCTTTGTTCAAGAAAATGTCAGCGGTAACAGGGTAGTAAAGGCATTTGCCAAAGAAGACTATGAAATCAATAAATTTAACAGAGAAAACGATGCTTATCGTGATGCGCAGTTGGAAGCATCACATGTCTGGAAGAAATATGTGCCTATATTTGAATTCCTTGCGAATGCACTTACCGTTATTCTATATCTGGTAGGTGGTATAATGGTTATCAATGGTAAGATGTCACTAGGTAAGATGGTAACTGTAAGCGGATACCTTTGGATGTTAAATAATCCACTACGTCAGGCAGGGTGGCTTGCCAATGATTATCAGCGTTTTGTAACTTCGGTGGAGAAGATATATTCCACTGTAGTACTGGAGCCCTCGATTAAGGAGCCTGTAAATGCTATCGAGAAGAAGCAGTTTCAGGGTGAAATCGAATTTAGGAATGTAAGTTATTTTACTGAGGGGGAAGTCATACTAAAGGACATTAATTTCTATGTTAAACCTGGACAGACCGTCGGTATCATAGGTGCTACAGGAGCAGGAAAATCAACACTGATGAATCTACTATGCCGTTTCTATGATGTAACGGAGGGCGAGATAAAGATAGATGGGATTAACATTAAAGAGCTTGATTTATTCTCTTTAAGGGATAATATCGGTATGGCTATGCAGGATGTGTTCCTTTTTTCAGATACCATAGAAGGGAATATTGCCTATGGAAGACCTAACTGCAATTTTGAGGAGGTTGAGAGTGCAGCTAAAATTGCCAATGCCCATGAGTTCATTCTCCAAATGCCAGATGGATATGATACGATTGTTGGCGAACGCGGAGTTGGCCTCTCTGGAGGACAAAAGCAGAGGATCTCGCTCGCTAGGGCATTAGTTAAGAATCCATCGATCATTATTCTGGATGATACCACCTCGGCTGTAGATATGGAGACAGAAACCTTAATTCAAAATGAACTGGGTTCAATTAATAAGAGTCATACTGTATTCATTATTGCCCACCGAATTTCCTCAATCAAGGATGCAGACCAGATTTTGGTTGTGGAGGATGGAAGAATTGTCGAGGCGGGTAATCATAATACTCTACTTAAGAAGGAAGGCTACTACCATACTGTATTCCATCATCAGTATGGCGATTTTGACCAGATTATTGGGTTGAACTCTCAGAAGCCTACAAAAAACAATTCATCAGACATAGAAGATGGCTTGATAAATAGCGAGAAGGAGGGAAAGATCAATGGCTAGAAACAAATATGATATTGACGAAACCCTGCAGAGCGAATTCGATTTTTCCCAATTAAAAAGGCTGGCTACATATATCAGACCGTATCGAAAGGACATACTACTAACTATTTTACTTATGACGATATCCTCAGCGCTTGTAATGCTGACGCCTAGAATTCTGATGGTCATTATGGATGTCTATATACCAAATGATGACATTAAAGGGATAGTATCTATCAGCGTATTTATGTTGATTATTTATTTCATAATTTCAGTATTTATAAGAATGAAGATTACTATAACTTCAAGGCTGGGACAGAATATCATCCATACTATAAGAAGTGACATCTTTAACCATCTGCAGGAGCTTCCGTTTTCTTATTATGATGATAAGCCACATGGCAAGATACAGGTCAGAGTGGTCAACTATGTCAATAGCTTGAGCGAGCTCTTGTCTAACGGAATCATTAATGCAGTAACGGAGCTATTCAGCCTATTCATCATTGTCGGATTTATGTTATCTATAAATGTCAGGTTGACCTTAATCTGTTTATTAGGACTTCCAGTGTTAATGGTTTTAATTTTTACAATTAAGAAGAAGCAAAGGGTTGCATGGCAGATATCTAGTAATAAGTCCTCTAATTTAAATGCTTATATTGCAGAGAGTATTAACGGAATCCGGGTTACTCAGAGCTTTACCAGGGAACAGGAGAACATCCGTATCTTCAATGATTTGAGTGGTGATTATAGTAAGGCCTGGATGAAAGCAGTGAAACTGAATTTTCTATTATGGCCGGCCATTAGTAATATCTCTACCTTTACCACTGCTGCCATCTATTTACTCGGAGTCGCTTGGCTGGACCAGGGAGTGGCAGGAATCACAGTTGGTGTCATGATTGCTATGACGGGCTATATCGGAAGATTCTGGGCTCCTGTCAATACGCTTGCGAGTTTTTACAACTCACTACTTACTGCGATATCCTATCTGGAGCGTATATTCCAGACGATAGATGAGCCGGTATTGGTAAAGGATTGTGAGGGTGCCATAGAGATGCCACCTATCGTCGGAGAGCTGGAATTCAAAGATGTTATCTTCAGCTATGATGACGGAGCACCTGTGCTAAATGGCATCAGTTTTAAGGCTAAAATAGGTGATACCTACGCAATAGTAGGTCCAACTGGTGCAGGAAAGACGACCATCATAAATCTAATCAGCCGTTTTTATAACTTGAATTCCGGTGAGATAACTATTGATGGAATTGATATAAGTAAGGTTCAGATAGCATCGCTTCGGAAGCAAATGGGTGTTATGCTTCAGGACAGCTTCATCTTCTCGGGAACAATAATGGATAATATTCGATATGGCAATATGGAAGCGACGGATGAGCAGGTAATTGAGGCAGCGAAGACTGTTCGGGCACATGACTTCATCCTCGGACTCGAGAAGGGTTATTATACGGAGGTTAAGGAGCGGGGTACTAGGTTATCTGTCGGGCAGAGACAGCTGATCAGTTTCGCGAGAGCATTGCTGGCTAATCCAAAGATTCTTATCCTAGATGAAGCGACCTCAAGTATTGATACAGAAACTGAAATCTTACTACAGGAGGGCTTGAGTAAGCTCTTAGCAAACAGGATGTCCTTCATTATAGCACACCGATTATCTACAATTAAGAATGCTACCTGCATAATGTATATCGATAATGGCTTGATCCAAGAGATGGGTACTCATGAAGAACTTCTGGAGATGAAAGGCTATTATAATGAACTTTATCTTTCGCAATACAAGTTCTTAGAGAAGTAGGAATATCTAGATTCCTATGTCTGGCTTATTAGGTATCAAGTGGATTCTCTATCTGTATTAGTAAGTTTTTATAAGATTATTGTTGGCTATACTAGACAATTGTGCTATTATGTTAAATGTACTTAGTGAGTTAAATGCGATTGATTAATGTATGGAGTGTGGGAATATGAAAAAGAATATCGTATACTTAATGATAATATTAGCAATTTTTGTACTGCCCGGATGTAAGAAGAAGGATATGCAGACGGATTTTATGCCGACTCCGACAGTTGCCCCGAAACCAGTAGAAGGGGATAATTCAGATGAAGTCTCTGAGGATGTAGTGAATGACTCAGGAGAACCGGTAGAGAATAATCAGGATGAGCCTGTATATACAGGGAAAACCGTAACGAAATTTGCTAAACTGGATGACTATGATGCGATTCTTAATGTCAGGTCAACACCCTCTAAGGACGGAGAGATTGTAGGATTTCTAGTGCATACAGAACAGATTGAGGTAATCAGTATCGAGAATGGATGGGCAAGCTTTGTATATAAGAATGAAGTAAGATATGTTAGTGAAGACTTCCTTACGGACAAAAAACCGTCATATATTACTCCGCCAACTCCGACACCAACACCAAAACCGACTAAAGCACAGTCACCTGAGTCAACTCAGGATATCAATCTGAGCGATGCTCCGCCTGAGATATAGGCAGGAGCCTCGAGAATCAGCTGTTGTCACTAATGAAGGCAATGAATTTCTTCATGGAATCAGAGAGGTAGGCATCCTTTGAATAGGAGAAGCCGGCCTCTCTTTTGTTAATTGGAGCTCTCAAAGGAATTTGAACCAGTGTTCCTTCTTTAAGCTCGGTGGTAACAAATTCCTTGATAACACAAGCAACACCTAGGCCAGTCTTAGCAAATTCAATCAGAAGCTCCATGCTGCTGACCTCCAGAATCTGTTTTGGCTCAATACCATTGATCTTGAAATAATCCTCAATGTATTTCCTGGAGACGTTCTCCTCATCGAGAAGCATTATGTTACCTGTGGAGAAGATATCCTGAGTGCTTTCCCTTAATTTCAAATTCTCCAGATAAGTACTAGTAGCAACGAATATATCCTCTATGACTCCCAGAGTGTGGAAGACAAAGGACTTTCTGTTGTCAGGCTTAGCGACTAAACCTATGTCCAGTGTATTATTTTCCAGTTGCTTTAGGGTATGGGATGAGGATTGGCTCTCTATCGCTATTTTAATATGAGGATTTTCCCTAACAAAACGGTTTAGATACGGAAGTAGCAGATATTTGCACAATGTTGCACTTACACCTACCTTTAAATGACCGACTCCGAGCTCATGGATTCTTCTGATACTATCTTCACCCTGCTTGAGTTCATCAAAGGCTACCTTCGTATGATTATACAGTATTCTACCTTCCTCGGTGAGTCTGACACCCCGAGAGCTACGGATGAATAATGTAGTATTCAGATTTTCCTCGAGATTAGCTATGGCTTTGCTGACTGCGGGCTGGCTGATATAAAGCTGTTTTGCAGCATGTGAGATATTACCCTGCACTGCGACCTGATTAAAGATATGATATAACGACAGATTCTGTTCCATGGCATACACCTTTCTTATTCTATAAAGTAATAAACATTAATGAAAACTAATATAACCCAAAGTTATATTAATCATTATTAATATGTATTTCAATTATATCAGACAATATGTTAGAATTACAATAGATTATTGACGAAGAACCGGTAAGGGGTTAGTCAGTGGATAATAGGAGGAAAGCACATGAATTACAATATAGCAGTAATTCCGGGGGATGGAATTGGACCGGAGATAATTACAGAGGCAAGGAAGGTACTAAATCAGGTTGGAATAAAGTATGGTCATAGTTTTAATTATACTGAGGTTTTAATGGGTGGAGTATCTATTGATGCTTTTGGGGTACCATTGACTGAAGAAGCCCTAGAGGTGGCAAGAAAGAGTGATTCTGTTCTTCTGGGAGCTGTAGGAGGTAATGTCGGAGAGTCTAATTGGTATAAGCTGCCACCGCATCTGAGACCAGAGGCAGGACTACTTGCTATACGTAAAGGTCTGAACCTATTTGCCAATATTCGTCCAGCAGTACTATTTGATGAACTTTCGGGTTCCTGTCCATTAAAGGAGGAAATCATCGGTAATGGTTTTGACTTTGTTGTAATGAGGGAGCTGACCGGAGGACTTTATTTTGGAGCTCGTAGGAGCGAGGAAATAGACGGAATTAGACGCGCAACCGATACTCTGGTATATGATGAGAACGAGATAAGAAGGATTGCAAAATGCGCCTTTGAGATTGCCATGAAGAGGAACAAAAGGGTTTGTAGCGTAGATAAAGCAAATGTGTTAGATTCATCCCGACTTTGGAGACAGGTAACTAAGGAAGTTTCTATGGATTACCCTGAAGTAGAGCTAAGTGATATGCTAGTGGATAACTGTGCAATGCAACTTGTTAAAAACCCGAGACAGTTCGATGTCATACTGACTGAGAATATGTTTGGAGATATTCTCTCCGACGAAGCAAGCATGATAACTGGATCTATCGGTATGCTGGCCTCTGCAAGCCTTGGAGATACAAAGCTGGGTCTTTATGAGCCGAGCCATGGCTCGGCACCAGACATAGCCGGACAAAATAAGGCGAACCCAATAGCAACCATCCTCTCAGCAGCGATGATGCTTAGATATTCATTTGATCTTGAAGCTGAAGCGGATAAGGTGGAGGCGGCAGTTAAGACTGTACTTCAGAAGGGTTATCGTACAATTGATATTATGTCCAAGGGGATGACACAAGTGGGAACCAAAGAAATGGGCGATCTTATTATAAATGAATTATGATAATAAATCATGTTTTGAGATATAAAAATATAATTAGTTAGGAGATTATAATATGGGAATGACAATGACACAGAAAATATTGGCAGAACATGCGGGCCTTGATAAGGTTAATGCAGGACAGCTGATATTAGCTAATCTGGATCTGGTGTTGGGTAATGATGTGACAGCTCCGGTTGCAATCCATGAGATGGAGAAGATGAACACAAGAAAGGTCTTTGACAAGGATAAGATTGCACTTGTACCAGATCACTTTACACCTAATAAAGATATCAAATCCGCAGAGCATTGTAAATGTATGAGAGAGTTTGCCTATGACCATGATATCACGAATTATTTTGAGATTGGCGAAATGGGAATTGAACATGCACTGCTACCTGAAAAAGGTCTTGTAGTGGCAGGAAATGTGGTAATTGGAGCAGATTCCCATACCTGTACCTATGGAGCACTCGGAGCTTTTTCTACAGGTGTAGGAAGCACAGACATGGCAGCAGGCATGGTGACGGGAAAGGCGTGGTTTAAAGTGCCTTCAGCCCTGAAGTTTGTACTGACTGGAAAGCTTGATAAATGGGTAAGTGGCAAGGATGTTATCCTTCATATCATTGGTATGCTTGGTGTGGACGGAGCTCTATATAAATCTATGGAATTCATGGGAGAGGGTATACAAAACCTTTCGATGGATGACCGCTTTACGATGGCTAACATGGCTATAGAAGCCGGAGCAAAGAACGGAATATTCCCTGTGGATGCACTGACTTTAAAGTACATTGAGGAACATTCTACGAAGGAATATAAGGTTTATGAGGCAGATACGGATGCAGAGTACGATGCGACCTATGAAATTGATTTATCCTCCCTGAAACCAACCGTAGCTTTCCCTCATCTCCCTGATAATACCCGCACGATTGACAAAGTTGGAGATATCAAGATTGATCAAGTAGTTATCGGTTCCTGTACTAATGGTAGGATTGATGATTTAAGGGTTGCAGCAAAGATATTGGAAGGAAGAAGGGTAGCCAAAGGACTTAGAGTTATTGTATTCCCGGCAACGCAGAATATCTACCTTCAGGCTATGGAGGAAGGATTACTTGCTACCTTCATCAAGGCAGGTGCAGTAGTGAGTACTCCCACCTGCGGACCTTGTCTAGGAGGACACATGGGAATCTTGGCAGCAGGGGAACGCGCAGTGGCCACCACAAACCGGAATTTTATTGGACGTATGGGGCATGTAGAATCAGAGGTTTATCTGGCAAGCCCTGCAGTAGCGGCGGCCAGTGCAGTGACCGGCAGAATCTCCGGACCTGAGGAGCTTGGCCTATAAAATAGAGAAAGGTATGGTAATTATTATATGAAAGCTTTTGGAACTGTACACAAATACGGAGATAATGTAGATACGGACGTTATCATTCCGGCTCGCTATTTAAATTCCTCTGATCCAAAGGAACTTGCAACAAAATGCATGGAAGATATAGATAAGGATTTTGTAAAGAGAGTTAAACCAGGAGATATTATGGTAGCTAATAAGAATTTCGGATGTGGTTCCTCCAGAGAGCATGCACCAATTGCAATCAAGGCATCTGGTATCAGCTGTGTTATCGCTGAAACCTTTGCAAGGATTTTCTACCGTAATGCTATCAATATTGGACTTCCCATTATTGAATGCCCTGAGGCAGCGAAGGAAATTGAAGCCGGTGATCAGGTAGAGATTGATTTTGACAATGGAAGAATCTATGATAGAACTAAGAATACTAGTTACCAGGGTCAGGCTTTCCCGGAATTCATGCAGAAGATCATTAAAGCTGAAGGGTTGATAAATTATATCAACAGCCAGAACTAAATCTTAATAATTTATAATATAATCCAGGCCTGTGACTTTATCGCAGGCCTTAATTCAATGTGTGAGAATAGATTTTTATTTTTACACTAGGTCCATGTCTCCGACTTGCTCGCAGACTAATTCAAACAACCATGTTGTATAAAGATTGTAACCTTTTCATACATATCATCATAAGTTGAAATAGAACTTCTAGTTAGGTGATGATATTTATTATGAGTGGTGCGATACAATACACGATTCGGCCCTATGACACCATATGGATGCTTGCACAGGTTTTCAATACCACAGTTGATTCGATTATGGAAGTAAACCCCGGAATAGACCCCAGGAATCTTCAGAACGGGCAGGTAATAACCATAACACCAGGATTCCAGTATTACCAGTCATACCCCGGGGATGATTTGGAATTAGAGGATGACATGGAGAATGATGACATGGAGAATGATACCATGATGTGCGAGTTAATGAATTATTTTCGCATGCTCTGGGAGCAACATGTCGCATGGACCAGAATGGCTATAGTGGGAATCGTACATGAGCTACCGGAATTAGAGATGATTTTACAGAGATTACTTCGCAATCCGGCCGATTTTGCGAATGCTCTCCGGACCTTCTATGGAGATGAGGTGGCGCAGTCCTTCGCTGAACTCTTAACAGCACATCTTACAATAGCAGCGGAGCTCGTAAATGCTGCAAAAGCAGGAGATACGAATGCAGTCGCAAATGCTGAACAGAGATGGTTTGATAATGCAACACAGATTGCAGAATTTTTAGGCAGCATTAATCCAAATTGGAGTACTGAGGATTGGAGTGCCATGATGAATGAACATCTTGAGCTCATAAGGGATTATACCCTAGAGCTGATAAATCAGAATTATGAAGCAAGTATTAGCATTGCTGATGATATTGAGGCCCAAGCCCTTGAGATGGCAGATATGATGGCAGAGGGTATAGCAATGCAATTTCCCATGGATATCTCGATGGATATTTTTGAATAATGGTTTGCTTAGTAAATCATACAAAAATTGGCCATATGCCTTCCCTCAAAAGGTATCGGTTCTTAAAAAATAGGTAGTAAATTAAGGAAGGTCGACTAAGCCGGCCTTCCTTAATTTGAGAGAATATAGTTAGGCCTTCTGACCTGTATATCAGTTCCCTTCTGATCTTACTAGAGAACTTTGGTTGTAAAGTGGAACCTATATGAAGATTTCTAATAGACTAATATTGATATAATGAAATCTATTCGACTTTCCGTGATACGGGGGATATAGATTGTTATTACACATTAATAGGTTATTAGAGAAGGGGGTTTTATCGTGTTATCACGTACGGATTTTATTCGACAATCCTTGGAGACGCATTTGTTCTTTGCAAGGATTATGAAGGAGCATGCTTTTTTTATGCAAGTTAGTTTTACACCCAGGGATGATAAATTTATTAAGCATGCTGATGAGCTCAGAGTTGAATTTGATAATTTTTTAGCTGATTGTATAGTATTATCCAACGGAGTCGTCAGTAATGAAGTTTTGGAATCTGGAGAAGTATTTACACAATATACCTTGGAGGCTGAAAGAGTTTCTGGCTTTCTTACAGGTGTAATGATAAGGACTAAATTGACAGAGGAAGAAAGGGGACTAATGGGTGGAAGAGAGGCTAGTCAGGCTCTTGAGCGAAGGGTGGCTATGCTTAACAAGAGGGCATTATTTCTGTTGGAGGATATCATAAAGTTTAAGAACGCTGTCTTAGCTGATGTTCTTGTTTGCAAGATGTTTACAGTCAATTATCCATTATTACTTGAGCACATCCTTAGGGAGGCCAGATTCTATCAGCGATTGATCAGAAGATTGCAAGCCAGAGATGAAATTAACATCCAGAGAGAAGTTTTTGAACAGGAGTATTTCTGGAACAGAATAATGGCGGAACATGCCAAATTCATTAGGGGGTTACTGGATCCCTCTGAGGAAGAGCTATTTCTGGCTGCTGATAATTTCGGGCATGAGTTTGACCGATTAACCGATGCAGCGAAGGATGCTATGGATATGTCCAGGATATTACCAGTCCGTGTAACTGAGGAGAGTTTAAGAGCAACTAAGGATATTCGTGATTTTAAAGCACAGGGGACAGAAGGACTAATAGAATGTAAAATCAAATCCATAATCATCCCTCTTTTGGCTGACCATACTTTGAGGGAAGCTAACCATTATCTCCGGCTATTAAAAATATTCAAACACCATAATTAATAATCAAATAGTGAAATAAAAGTAATAATAAATTATTGTTATGAATGATATCCCTTTCTTCTGCAAACAATATAAAAGGCATGCATCGTGCTTTTGTTATTAATATGAATTTGGAGGAAAAGAAATGACTGTAAAAAAATTAGATAAGCCAAATGAGGGCATCAATTGTATCGTTAACACCTGTGAATATTACATGAGCGGTGATCACTGTGCTGCGGAGAAGATACAGGTTGAACCTCGTAATGCAACAGGATCTGACGAAACAGATTGTGCAACGTTTGCACCGAAGGATAGTTACAGATGATAATGAAAATTTGTTAAATTTGTTAATAAAAAGAAACCACCACTACGCCTATGGCTTAGAGGTGGTTTTGATATTCGCATTCCGTACTTCGCTTCGCTACGTAACACTACATGCTCATAACAACGATATGACTTCGTCATAAACTCAGGTGGGAAAAACTCCCCTGAGTTAACAAGAAACCACCACCTACGCCTACGGCTTAGTGGTGGCTTCTTTATCGTTGTTAAATAAATGGATTGTTCCATCATCATTAAATTTTCTAATTATTGTAGCAATAATCGGTAATAATAGAAGTCCGAGCACACCCATTAGCTGAGCTCCTATAAACATCAGTAAGAGGGTCAGGAGTGGATGGAGACCAATCTGTTGACCAACGATCTTGGGTTCGATGGATTGGCGGACAACAGTAATGAGGATATACAGAATCAACATGCCAATGCCTACTTTGTGGTTCCCTAGTATGAATGCAATCAATGACCAAGGTAATAGGACAAGTCCAGTACCTAGAATAGGTAGAACATCGATTACGGCAATCAAGGCTCCAAATAGAATCGCATTTGGAATGCCAATAATCCCAAAGCCTATAGATAATTCAATAAATGTTATTGTAATTATTGTTGCATAGGCCTTAATAAATTTACCGAGGGTTCCAATTCCATTGTCCTTAAGCTTATACAGCATCTCTAGTCGTTCACCACTGAACTGGCGAGTTATAAAGTCTGAGATACGGTAATAATCTATGGTAAAGAAGAAGGAAGCCACTATGGTAAATATCATCTTGATTAATAATGAGGGAAGCTTTCCTGCAAAGCCGGTTATGTTTCCAATTACAGAAGAGGATGCATTAGTTACAAAACGGAAGATGGTATCATTGATATTCAGTATGAAGTCCTCGACATAAGTCTGTATACCTGGAAATTGGACAATCAGGTTATCTGCAGCTTTTTTCAATGCTGGCTGAATTGTCTCTTCATATAATTTAGGAAGCTGGCCAAACAAATCTTTCACGAAAGTAAATAGTTTCATACCTATTAGGCTAATAAGTAGAACTAGTAAGCCATAAAAGATTATTAATATGAAGACTGATACCACAGTGCGCTTGATATGGAGCTTCTCCGTTATAAAGTCAATTAATCTTCGGAAAATGACTGCTATAAATAGCCCTATAACAAAAGGCATTAACAGCGGAAGAATATTTTTGATTCCGATGTATCCAAGCAATAATATCAGGGCAATATAAATGACATGTATGATAAAAGCCTTCTGCTTCTCTAAATTCATGCTATACACAGCCTTTCTGAAGAAATCAACATGGGGTATACCCCTCTCTTCATGTTATAGTTGTATGAAACATTATGAATTTTTCATTACAATTCCTTCGATGATATCAGCCACGTCCTCACAATTGTCACAACAGATTTCTAGTCGGTGCATAATCTCTGTCCAAGTCATTAGCTCAATAGGATCAGTTGAGGTGCGGTAAAGATTGCAGATCATATCTACATAGAGGCCATCGCCTTCCTCTTCCAAATGGTTAATCTCAATTATCTTCTCATGAAGCTTTTTATTATTTCTAAAGTTTTTAAATTCAACCAATGCTTCATCCATACACTTACAACACCGTTCGATAAGCTTGATAAACTGAAGTACTTCAGGTTTGATCGTTTTGATATTGAACATATTGATGAATAGAAGAACATCCTCAACAGAGTCGATAACATCATCAATTTCCTGGGATAGGTTGGTGATATCCTCACGCTCAATCGGAGGAAGGAATTCCTTTACTAGATGATCCATAATTTCATGCTTTGCAAGGTCGGCAGTATGTTCAATCTGATGCATCTCTTTAACCTTCTCAGCAATTTCATTTGCATTAAAGTTAGATAATGTTTTATGAAGGAGCTCTGCAGAATTCAGGGAGAATTTAGATAACTTGATAAAGCCGTCAAAATAATTATAATCGTTTTTTCTGGACATTTTATTATACTTCCTTTCTTATTTATATATAGTATTTAGTAAAGTATACCGGTATTAATATTGAAATATAAA
>DATESP010000179.1:0-8430 GCA_035270645.1 Mobilitalea sp.
TAAGGACTATAACTCGAGCACTGCAGCTCATGATGAGTAATATCGGAGTTGCTAACTTTGGTGAATTGTCCTTTCAGATAGAATCAGCCCTGCTTAACAGGGAGGATGATTTGGTTTTAGAACTACTGGATGAATATATCAGTAATTTGTATATATTTTCGGGACACCTTGATTCACTTTTTCAGAGGTTGGATACAAGTACTTTTACAAGAAATAATGAGGAAGAGATTTCATTTCGCAATTATGATTTTACAAAGACTAAGGAAAGTATTAAGCTTTCCACCAATTATCTTGAACGCAAGATAATCTGACTATGCTTTTTATTACCCCCAATAAAAGCCCTATCTTCAAAACTGGCAGAAGATAGGGCTTGTTTTATTTATTCTATGCAAATAGTGGCAAATATTACTTTTCAAAGTCATGATTATATTGTAGAATAGTATTAGTACTATTAGTTGCCATTTTTTTTAGTTACAAGTATTAAGTAGAGATTGTGGGAACCAAAAAAATATTAATATTACGGAGGATTAACTATGTTTTGCGAAAAATGCGGAAGTAAATTAAACAATGGTAATGCTTTTTGTTCTTCTTGTGGAGCCCCTATAAAAACAGCGGCTGTAAACAGTGGAACAAGCCAAAGCCAAGCGAGTATGAACCAGCCTCAAGGCCAAACGAGTATGAACCAGCCTCAAGGCCAAGCGAGTATGAGTCAGCCTCAAAGTCAAATGAGTATGAGTCAGCCTCAAGGTCAATCGAGAATGAGTCAACCTCAAAGTCAAATGAGTTGGAATAATTCCACAGCTGTTAAAAGTCAGTATCGGCAAATACCGTTAAATTTCTTGGTAGTTAATGCATTGCTAATTATGATCTATTTCTTGGGGTGGTTGAAAATATCTGGAAGCGATATTGGTTTTTTGTTCGATGCTGCAGATGAAATAGGATTTAATATTAAGAATTCATTTTCTCCCCATATCTTTGTGAAGTTATTTAATGCTGCAAAAGACATCAGCACTCCTTCTGAGATTCCTGAAGCTTCAAATATGTTGTATTTATTACTCGTTATGCCTGTAGGAGGAGCTTTCTCAATTGCTTTAACATTATTAAAGCAGAATAAATTTGCTATTGTCATTACAATTATATCTTCAATCATTACAATATTATTAATTGTTGTAGCTTTCATATTATCACTTACAGATGAGATGGCCACAAAATTGGGGGTATACATTGCACTTGTAGTCGTTATTTCAGCAATCGTAGTTTCCTTCAAACATTATAAGACACTTGATTAAATTAATTGATTTATTGTAATATATTTAAATGAAAAAGTAGCCTTGTTCCATATCTAATTTAGCTATGGAGCAAGGCTACTTTTTATATATGCTATAGCTGTGCTTTTTGACCCTTATCTCCGCGCTTTCTATTACGGACTTTTCTTGCACTTAGGGTCTTATCATCATAGATAAAGGTATCATCATTAGGATTGACGGCAGTAGCAAAGCATACGCTATCAGTTTTGTCCAAGGTGATAGCCTTGACTCCTCGGCTAGTTTTCTTAAGCTCGGAGACTTCCATAAGAGGGAAGCCTAGGGATAATCCCTTGTCTGTGAGAATAATGACCTTGATGTTACCGGACAATACATCCTTTGCAGATAATAATGTTAATCCGATTACTAAATCATTCTCCTCTAGCTTGGTCGCGCTAATTGCTGCACGGTTGGTTTCAAACTCGGCACCGGATACTTGCTTTATAAAGCCTTTTTTGGTGGTGAATAATAGCTGTGATTCAAACAACTGCTCAAAGGAGGTATATTGGATGACATTTTCCTTATCTAATTTACAGAGAGTATGGATTAGGACGCCCTTATCCTTTAGCTTGCATTTTGGAATGTTCTCAGCTTTTACTTGATACATGTTACCCTCAGAGGTGAAACAGCAAAGCTTGTCCGTATTCTTCATCTGGATATGGTACACATATTCTTTCAAATTATCCTCTGAAGCTCTTGCATAGCTGGCGAGATCTATGGATTTCGTATATCCAAAACGGTCTATCAATATATAAATATCTTCAACTTTAATTTCCTCTACATAATCGGAGATTGAGATATTCATCAGCCTAGTCCTGCGATCGGAGTGGAAGATCTTCTTGTATTCTCGAAGTCTGCCTTTGATTATCTTATATAATTCGCGTGTATCTCCAAGAATCTTTCTATATTCATCGATGGAAGCTAGAAGATCGGTATTTTCTTCATGCAGCTTTAGAATTTCTAGTCCGATTAATTTCTGTAGTTGCATGGATAGGATGGCGTCTGCCTGGCGTTCGGTAAAGCTAAGGTTTGCCGCCTCCAGCTTGGACTGTTGAGATTTGAAGCGTATGTCTTCGGTATTACCCTCAATCATACAAGTCCTTGCCTGTTTGACAGAAGTACTTCCCCGTAAGATTTCGATGATTAAGTCAATGACATCCGTAGCTTTTATCAAGCCGCCTACTATTTCCAGACGCTTAAGTGCCTTGTCTAAGAGATAGTTGTATTCCTTTGTATATAATTCAACTTGAAAGTTGACAAACTCTTCAATCATACTCTTTAGGTTGAATACAATCGGCTGTTGATCCTTTACAGCCAGCAGATTGACAGAATAGGTATCCTCCATGGTAGTCTTTTTATAGAGACCATTTAAGAGGTTGTCTATATCTCGGTCTTTCTTGACTTCTATTACTATGCGGATACCTTCTTTGGAGGATTCGTCTCGGACATCATATATTTCATCGAATACCTTTTCCTTTAGTAAGGTTGCCAGGTTTTCTACAAGCTTGGTTTTATTCCCGGCGACGGTGTAAGGAATCTCTGTGATTACAATATTCTTTCTACCGTTATCACCATTTTCGATCTCCGTGTTACCACGAATTCTAATCTTTCCTTCTCCGGTCTCATAGATCATAGACAGGTCATCCTGGTTAATGATAGTACCACCAGTTGGAAAGTCGGGGGCGGGAATGTACTCCATCAATCGGCGTATAGTAATAAATGGATTATCCATATAGGCGATAACACCGTTTATGACTTCGTCAGGATTATGAGGTGGAATGTTGGTAGCCATACCTACTGCAATACCTGTAGTTCCATTTATTAAGAGATTTGGAATCATTGCAGGGAGTACTGTCGGTTCCTTCTCGCTATCGTCAAAGTTAGGAACAAATTCCACTAATCCCTTTTCTAGATGGTCAAGTAGTGCCGTAGAACCGAGTGAAAGTCTAGCTTCGGTATAACGCATCGCTGCCGCGCTGTCTCCGTCTATTGAACCAAAGTTGCCATGTCCATCTACTAAGGGAACCCTCAAGGAGAAATCCTCTGACATATGTACCAGAGCATCATAGATGGAGCTATCTCCATGGGGATGATATTTACCCATGGTATCGCCCACTATACGGGCACTTTTTCTATGCGGCTTCGCTGGATCTAATCCCAGCTCTACCATGGAAAAGAGTATTCTTCTCTGGACTGGTTTTAATCCGTCTCTGACATCTGGTAATGCCCGGGATATGATGACACTCATGGCGTAATCGCGGTAGCTAGTCTTCATTTCTTCGGAAAAATCTAATTGTACGATTTGATCGGTTATATTATTCATCGTTAGCCTCCTGCTTCTTATACGTCAAGCTTTGCGTTCTGTGCTTCTTCCATGATGAACGTACGCCTAGGCGGAACATTACTGCTCATCAGAGTTGTCGTGATTTCATCTGCTTCCACGGTATCGCTGATGGTAATTCTGGCCAAAATCCTTGAATCTGGATCTAATGTGGTTTCCCAAAGCTGATGGGCATCCATTTCACCAAGACCTTTATAACGTTGAAGGCTTAGGATTTTGTTCCCGTCATTCTTACGGAATTTATCTAGTTCAAAGTCATCAAATAGATATTCGGACTTCTTGCTTTTCTTTCCCTTAGCAGTTGATTCATAATCTACCTTATATAGAGGAGGAAGTCCTCTATATATTTTTCCCTCTAGGATTAGCTCTGGCATAAAACGGTAAAAGAAGGTAAGCAGGAGGGTGCTGATATGTGCACCATCTACGTCAGCATCGGTCAGTATGATGATCTTATCATAGCGAAGCTTAGAAATATCAAAATCATCTCCAATGCCACAGCCAAAGGTTGCTATCATAGACTTTATCTCATTGTTAACAAGGATTTTCTCCAAGGTAGCCTTCTCGACATTTAATATCTTGCCACGTAAGGGTAGAACGGCCTGGGTACGGCGATTCCTTGCAGTCTTTACGGTACCACCTGCTGAGTCACCCTCTACTATATATAGCTCACATTCTACAGCTTTCTTAGAGGAGCAGGAGGCAAGCTTACTTCGAGTATCTAGATCGTTTAGTTGCTTCATAACAGCATTTCTAGCCTTATCACTGGCGCGTCTAGCGTTGAAGGATTTCATGGAATTATCCAAAATGCTTCTTAATACTTCAACGTTCTTATCAAACCAACGCTGTGATTCAGTGGAGAATACATCCTCCACAGCACCCTTGGCATCGGTATTACCTAACTTCGTCTTCGTCTGGCCTTCAAACTGAGGATCAGGATGCTTGATGGAGACAATGGATACAAGTCCGTTTCGGATATCCTTACCATCAAAATTATCATCCTTATCCTTAAGGAAATTAAGTTCCCTGGCATATTGATTCATGACACGGGTCAGACCTGTCTTAAAGCCGGTTACAAGAGTACCACCGTCAACGACATTGATTCTGTTACAATAGGCATTGATCTGTTCCGTATATGAATCAGTATATTGGAAAGCTATTTCAATCTCGATATTACCGCTTATCCCTTCGATATAGACCGGTTCCTCGTGGAGCACATTCATATCGCGAGTTAGGTAGGATACGAAACTCTTGATCCCGAACTCCTCTTGAAAGCTCTTTGTTACGCCTGTAATCTGATCTGTAAAGTTGATCAGAAGATTTTTATTTAGAAAAGCAATTTCTTTTAGCTTCTTTTGAATCGTGTCAGATTTGAATTCTACAGTCTCAAAGATAGTATCATCTGGATAGAAGATGACCCTTGTGCCGGTGTCGGATTTATTACATTTTCCGACTATGGGAAGCATACCATTTTCCAATTCTGTAATCGCATGGCCACCATTAATATATTCATCACGGTATACTTTACCGTCTCTTTTAACTTCTACAATCATGCGCTTAGATAGTGCATTAACTACGGAAGCACCTACGCCATGAAGGCCGCCAGATACCTTATATACGGAGTTTCCAAATTTGCCACCGGCATGAAGAATAGTAAATACGACACGAACTGTAGGTATATGTTTGGTCGGATGGATATCTACCGGAAGACCGCGTCCGTTATCAGTAATTTCAAGTCCTCCATCCTTTAAGAGCGTTATATCGATTGATGAACAAAAGCCGGCAAGATGTTCGTCAATAGCGTTATCAAGAATCTCCCAAATTAGATGATGAAGTCCTCTGGGGCCGGTACTTCCGATATACATACCTGGACGTCTTCTTACGGCTTCAAGTCCTTCTAAAACAACTATCTGATTTCCGCTATATTGTTCCATAGTTGTGATTCCCTTTCTCTGAGTTATTTACGTTGGACTAATTAATTCCGTGAACAGTATAACACACCTAAAAAAAGATTTCCAGTCTATTCGCAATCATACGTTCGTACCACACTTGGGGTTCATGCGGTAACAGACTACTACATTTTGCGGATTTGGACGCTGATTTACCAAAGGAGAGAAGGCTCTGATTAAGATAAAGATATCTACTAATCTACAGAACTAATAACTGTAATCTAGTTTTCCACTTGACGGAATTGAAGAAGATGCCAAATTAATATTGAAAAATTAGTATAATGTTGTATAATGGGAACAATTCTTATTGCAATAAATATAACGCATCCAATACTTTTTCTGGATTTGAGATACTACGAGGAGACATCATGGGAGGTTATTATGAGCAGATACTTATATGAGACACATCTTCATACGAAGGAAGCCAGTGCCTGTGCACGGATCGGCGGAGTAGAGCAGGCCAGATATTATAAGGAAGCCGGATATTCAGGTATTATCATTACGGATCACTTCTTTAACGGAAATAGCTGTGTTCCTAAGAATTTGCCATGGGAGGAACGGATTGACTTGTTTAGCAAAGGCTACGAGAACGCTAAGCAGGAAGGAGACCGGATAGGCCTTGATGTGTATTTCGGTTGGGAAGCAGGTTTTCAAGGGACGGAATTCCTTATTTACGGTCTTAGTAAGGAATGGTTGAAGAAACAGCTGGATATATTGTCATGGTCTGTGGAAGAGCAATATAAGAAGGTTCACGAAGCAGGTGGATTTGTCGTTCATGCACATCCTTTTCGTATACGTCCATACATTTCAGAGATACGATTGTTCCCGGAATCTGTCGACGCAGTTGAAGTAATCAATGTAGGCAACGGAAACCAGGAATATGACAGAAAGGCATCTGAATATGCTCAGAAAAATAAATTGTATGAAACAGCTGGTAGCGACGCACATGGTGGTGAAAAATGTCACAGTGGAATAGCCTTCATGCATAAAATAGTAAGCATTCAAGATTATATAGATAGTATTAAATCACGTGAATATGAACTACTAGAGATAAGATAATTGTAACTTAAAGGTATTGAACAGTTACCGATAATTATACCTTAATAAGAGGTAGAATATACACTATAGGAGGTCCATTATGAAGAAGCCATTTGTTACTCTGGAACAATTAAAAGAGATTACCAAGGAATTTCCTACACCGTTTCATATTTATGACGAAAAAGGAATTCGTGAAAATGCTAGAAAGCTCCATCAGGCATTTGCCTGGAACCCTGGTTATAAAGAATTTTTTGCTATTAAGGCTACACCAAACCCGTTCATTATTAACATATTGAAGGAGGAAGGCTGTGGAGTTGATTGCTCCTCACAGACAGAGTTAATGATGAGTGAGGCACTCGGTTTTTCAGGAGAAGAGATAATGTTTTCCTCCAATGATACTCCTGCTGAGGAATTTATAAAGGCAATCGAGTTAAATTCTACGATTAACCTCGATGATTTCACCCATATTGATTTTTTGGAGAAAAATGCAAAAATTCCTGAAACAATCTGTTGTCGGTATAATCCTGGCGGTGTATTTAAGACTGCTAATGGCATTATGGATAATCCTGGTGATGCTAAATATGGCTTCACTAAGGAGCAACTCATAGATGGGTTTATTATATTGAAGGAAAAAGGTGTTAAGAAGTTCGGTATTCATTCCTTCTTAGCCAGTAACACAGTTTCCAATGAATACTACCCGATTCTTGCGAGCATTCTATTCGAACTGGCTGTGGAGCTTAGGGATAAGACCGGAGCAGACATCAAATTCATCAATTTATCTGGTGGCGTAGGCATCCCTTACATGCCTGACCAGGAACCCAATGATATCCTAGCGATAGGAGAAGGTGTAAGATTAGCCTTTGAAAAGATTCTGGTACCTGCAGGGATGGGAGATATAGCCATTTATACTGAATTAGGCCGCTTTATGTTGGGACCTTATGGACATTTGGTTACAACAGCACAACATGAGAAGCATATTTATAAGGAATATATCGGTGTGGATGCCAGTGCAGTTGATTTGATGCGACCTGCCATGTACGGTTCCTACCATCATATAACAGTAATGGGGAAGGAAGAAGCCCCATGCAATTATAAATATGATATTACCGGCTCTCTCTGTGAGAATAACGATAAGTTTGCCGTTGATCGTATGCTTCCGAAGATTGAAATGGGGGACCTGATTGTTATCCATGACACAGGAGCACATGGCTATGCTATGGGATATAACTATAACGGGAAATTAAAATCAGCTGAAATTCTGCTGAAGGAGGATAATTCCGTTCAAATGATCCGTAGAGCAGAGACTCCTAAAGATTACTTTGCAACCTTTGATTTTTGTGATATCTTAACAAATATTTAATAAGGTTTATTGCGACGGAATATTCATAAAAGTATAGAATATTTTATATGGTTTAAAGATAAGATATAATGTAACTTTTGAGCAGGTAAAATTATTTAGAAAAGCCTTTTAAGGACCCGAAATGCTCGAATTGACAGAATTTTATAATGTTGACAAGACACAACTGATACGATATAATACTTTGAATGTATTGTATGTTTATTATAGCAATATGGAGGAAGGGTGTTTTATAATGGTTGAAAAGAAAAACATATTGACTTATGCGGGACTTCGACAGTTGGAAGACGAACTTCATGATCTTAAGGTATTTAAAAGAAAAGAAGTTGCTCAAAAGATTAAGGAAGCAAGGGAACAGGGGGATCTTTCCGAGAATGCTGAATATGATTCTGCGAAGGACGAACAGAGAGATATAGAAACAAGAATCGAAGAGATTGATAAAAT
>DATESP010000180.1:0-9326 GCA_035270645.1 Mobilitalea sp.
GACCTGTAGTGGGGTAAGCAGTCCCCTTTTTATTCATGACAAGTGAACCGACTTGTCGGTTCATCTTGTATGGTATAGGAGTGATAAAATGTTTACTAGAAAACAACTGATAAGATTAATTATTCCTCTAATTATAGAGCAGATGCTTGCAGTTACTGTAGGTATGGCTGATGGTATGATGGTTTCAAGGGTAGGAGAGGCAGCTGTGTCCGGAGTATCCCTGGTGGATACGATCAATGTCCTTTTGATTGGTCTTTTTGGAGCCCTAGCAACTGGTGGAGCAGTAGTGTCGGCTCAATATTTAGGGAAAAAGGATGAGAAGAAAGCATGTATTGCTGGTGAACAGCTGATTGCAGTCACTTTGGTATTGTCTATAGTTGTTATGCTACTGGCATTGATTGGCAGGGAGACGGCACTCCGGCTATTGTTTGGTGATGTGGAATCCGATGTCATGGCAAATTCCCTGACCTATCTGTTTTATTCTGCGTTATCCTATCCATTTATCGCAGTATATAATGCCTGTGCGGCATTATTTAGAAGCATGGGTAATTCTAAGACCTCAATGAAAATTTCATTTATGATGAATCTTATCAATGTTATCGGTAATGCGGTATTGATTTTTGTATTTGATATGGGAGTTGCCGGTGCTGCGATAGCTACACTGGTATCTAGAATGTTTGCGGCAGTTACTTTGTTCCTTCTATTAAGAAATAAGAAGTACCCCATACATATTGAAAACATAAGAGATTTTCGTATCAATACTGTAATGATCCGCAGGATTTTGAAAATTGGTTTACCGAACGGAATGGAGAATAGCGTGTTTCAGATTGGCAAGATAATGGTCCAAGGTATCGTGGCAGGGCTGGGGACTTCTGCTATTACGGCAAATGCCATTGCAGGTACAGTTGGTGGGCTTGGAGTACTTCCGGGATCAGCGATCGGCCTCGCCTTAATTACTGTCGTAGGACAATGTATCGGTGCAAATGATTATGATGCAGTTAAACTTTATACCAAGAAGTTGTTAAAATTCGCCTATATTATTATGGCTATTATAAATTTCTGTATTATTTTATTGATTCCTGTTATTCTTAACTTATATGATGTAACTGCTGAGACCTCAGATATTGCTACCCAACTTATGACTTACCATTGCACGCTGGCCACGCTAATATGGGCTACCTCTTTTGCACTTCCGAATGCACTTCGGGCGGCTAGTGATGTGAAATACACAATGTGGGTATCCATGATTTCCATGTGGCTATGGAGAATCGGTTTCAGCTATGTTCTAGTTAAAGGATTTCACATGGGGGTGTTGGGTGTATGGATTGCTATGACGATTGACTGGCTTTTCCGCTCCATCTGCTTTATAATCCGCTTTAAGAAGGAGAAATACCGAAGCATGGCTCATATATAGAAGATGACACAGATCTGCCAAATATTACTTATAAAATATAGATAAATATACTAATTAAATATATTTATTTGACCGATACAGTTCATAGGATGAAGCTTTTTGGGAGGTACAGGATGATAAAAATGAAGAAGTCGAGATATTTTGTTATATTAAGTTTACTATTTACTCTAGCCATATTAGTTTTAGATCAAAATCATGCTAAAGCTACGGAACCTATACCTGCACCTATACTGCCGGAGGATTATTTCTTTGTTTTCAATGGACATGAATATGATGAGGAAACACAGCTTGAATTAAATGCTCCTAAAAGGCAGATATACGTATCAGCTAAGGGCTGGGATCCAGGAACTAAAGTATCATGGATTTCTTCAGAGCCGGGTGTAATAGCGATTGAAACTTCCTCTCCTTCAAACTATGTTTATCTGAAGAGGGTAGGCCCTGGATTTTCTACAATCTCTGCAACGGTTTCTTATGGAACAGGTACATATACCTTAAAATGTCATGTGAAGGTCGATCTAGAACTTGATGTTCAAAAGACGGGTCTAGTTGAGGCACAAACTACATCAGTAAAGATTTTGCCGATTAAAAATGTAGGTGATACATCACAAATTTTCTTGAAATATGTGGATTATGATGAAAATTCACTACCAGTCTCGGGATCAGCTATTTCAACGGGTATTGTCTGGACAAGCGATAACGAGGGTGTAGCAATCGTTGATGAAAAGGGTCTGGTAACTGCAATAGGTGGTGGTAGTGCGACGATTACGGCCACTTCCAATACATTGTCCACCCAGGATAAACCTTTGGAAGCTCATCTTACTGCGGTAGTTGCGCCTTCCTTCACTTTGGAATATGATGTCAGTAAGGGTGGCACTACAATAAATCATGATGAGCATTCCACAGGTAAGCCTAATACTGCGGTACCTGCAGTCGATGTACCCGTCAATTTTGTGATTGAATCCAATGCAACCAGGGCAGATAACTTAAAATGGGAGGTATATACTGTCAATACTAATCCCATTACTCATGTCACTAAGAGGAAAAAGCTACCGGCTACGGGACCTAAGCTTACTTATTCGATAAGTGACATTAGCGGAAATGTAACCTTCAACGCAGTTAAGGCAGGAACCTATGAGATTTATGCATATGCTGATGATGAATTTACCTCAGCAACCAGTGCTCCCTTTGCATATATGAAGATTATCGTACCTATCGTCATTAATGACTTATCACTTATTATGAATGTCGGAGATACATATGATATAGAAAAGAATTCCAATATTCCCGATATGGATATTTTTGCAGCCAATTATACGGAGGGAAATCAAAATATAGCTTTGCTAGGACCAGATGGTGTTATCAAGGCCAAAAAATATGGTATGGTCAGAATCCATCTTAGCTACCTAACGGAATTTGATTTATTTGATGATGATATGATTAATAACGATACAGTCACAGATGAATTTGATATTGAAGTCAGAGTAGTTGATGCAATTTCCCTTACCACCACCAGTGCTACACTTTATACTTCTGGAACATTATTATTACAGGCTATGGTCACTAACCCGACACAGGTAATTGAATGGAGCTCTAGTGATGTAAAGATAGCAACGGTCGATGGCGGTCTAGTAACCGGATTGAAACCTGGTATTGTTACTATAACAGCTAAACAGAATATTTTAGGTGTTATTAAGAGTGCAACCTGTGAGATTACTATTCAACAATCAGTTGCTACTGTTACTTTGGATCCTAATAAAGTCACTATTCCAATTGGTGGATATCAAACACTGCTAGCAACAATTACTCCTAAAAATTTGGCAGGAGTAAAGCTAACATGGCAATCTTCTAATAATAGTATTGTAACTATCGTTAATTCCAATTTCTTAACCGCGACGATACAGGGTGTGTCCGGTGGTCATGCGGTAATATCCGCGATTAACCAGGATAATGTAGTGGTAGGGTATTGTCATGTCAGTGTTCAACAATCAGTAACCAGCGTCGTTTTATCGGAAACTGAGGTTACTATGGATCTTAACATCAAAAAAATGCAGTTGAGGGCGACAGTTTATCCAGAAAATGCTCAAAACAAGCTGGTTAATTGGAGTTCAACGGATGATAGTATAGCAAAAGTCGATCAAAATGGTCTCGTAACCTTTTCCAAGGCGGGAAAGGTATCCATCATCGCAACCTCGGATGATAGCCCGGGAGTAAGGGCAATCTGCAACCTTACGATATCGATACCAGTAGTATCCGTATCCTTGGATGCGAAGGAGAAGACCATGTATGTTGGTCAATCCGATCGTTTAAATTACGTAGTTCTGCCCACAAACGCTAGTATGAATTCTGTTGTATGGACCTCTACGAATCCGAAGGTAGCTACAGTTGATGGTAGTGGCAAGGTATCCGCTAAGGGAGTCGGTACTACAGTTATTGTCCTTAAGACTATGGATGGAAGCTATTCAGAATACTGTACAATTACGGTTAAGAAGATTGCGACTGGTGTTAAATTCGATGTTGCTAAGCTGGACCTAAAGGTTGGTGAATATTATGTAATTAAATCTGAGTTTACGCCAAAGGACAGCACGGAAATAGCCTTAATTTGGGAATCTACCGATACCAAGATAGTCACTGTAGACAAAAATGGAAAGGTAATTGCCAAGGGCGCAGGTTCAGCTATTATTATGGCCAAAACAGAATCAGGAGCTATTACCTATTGTAAGGTTACAGTAACTCAGCCTGTAGAAGGCTTGCTACTAAATTTTGATGAGAAGACCATTTATGTAGGTGACAAATTTGACTTGACTGTTTCGGTATCACCAAGTCAAGCTACGGAATTGGGAGTTATCTGGAAGAGTACTAATCCAAAGGTTGCTACCGTATCGAAAAACGGAGAAGTCATAGGACTAACTGGCGGAACCACCTTGATTACCTGTACAACTCTGGATGGTGGATTTTCAGTAACCTGTGTCATTATAGTAAGGGAATTAGTTACTACAATTAAATTAAACTATGAGAACTATAGACTTGGTATCGATAAGAACGTTATATTAACGGCTACAGTATCTACGCAAACGGCAACAAACCAGAAGGTTACCTGGAAATCCAGCAATACAAAGGTTGCTACAGTTAGTAAAAAGGGTAAAGTAACTGGACATTCCTTTGGATATGCAACAATAACGGCTACTGCCCAGGATGGAAGTGAAGTCGAAGCATCCTGTGATATTGAGGTAATTAGTCCGGTAAGCAGAGTTTCTCTGAATAAGGGCTACATGGCCATGCTTGTAGGAGAGGTTGAGGAAATAAAAGTTACTTTGGAGCCAAAGAAGGCAACTTATAATCAAGCGATCTGGAGATCCAGTGATGATGCGGTAGCAATTGTTGATGAAGATGGCTTTGTGACAGCCATTAGTCCTGGAACTGCTACGATTACAGCAGAAGCTCAGGATAACAGTGGCAAGAAAGCTGTATGCTATATCACAGTTAGTAACCGTGTTCCGGCGACAGGGGTAACCTTAGTAGACAAGAGGCTGGTTATGGTTCCTGGAGAAACTAAGATTGTCGAGGGAAGACGTATTCCGGATAATTCCTCAGATGAGCTTGTTTGGAGTTCAGATAATTCAGCAGTAGCCAAGGTGTCCAAGGTGGATAAGAATACAGGTAAGATAACGGCAAGAACGACTGGTACGGCAAATATTACAGTGATAACGGATTCGGGAAAAACAGCGATTATAGAGGTCGTAGTAGTCGGGTTAAATATGACGAAGCTTACACTGGAACAGTATTCTAGGTATACTTTATATGTAGAGGGAGCAACTACCGCTGTCCGTTGGGATGTTGATAATTCCAATATAGCAGTTGTTAGAAACGGTGTCGTTGAATCAAAAGCAACAGGAACCACTACAATTACTGCAACTGTCAACGGCAGAAGGCTTACATGCACGCTTAAGGTGATTAAGCAACCATAATATAATTTGAAAGAAGATATAAGGCTGTCGTACTAGCTGTTAGTGCCAATGAGAAATACAAGATTTCTTCATCATTGGTACAGCAGTTTGGTATGACAGCTTTTTTATGTAGTAGGAAAGTTCACCTTATTCATTTAGTTAATATGTCTATTAGTACTATCTAAAATAGTATAAATCAGAGAAAATAATTAAAGGACAATGAGATATTATTGATAAAATATTTTCCTTATGCTACAATACTACAAGAACATATGTTTCAACAAATAAACATATGACATCACGGATAAGTGAGGGGGGAAGTCATTTGCTAGTCAGTCTGCACGTTAAAAATTTTGCAATTATAAATGAAATAGAAGTATACTTTGGGGACCATCTCAACATAATGACAGGAGAGACCGGAGCAGGTAAATCCATCATTATTGGATCGATTAATGCTGCATTAGGTGCTAAGGTGCCGAAGGATATTCTTCGCAACGGCGCGGATTATGCCTTAGTTGAGCTCGTCTTTGAGACTTCGGATGAAGCTGTGGTGGCTGCTATGAAAGAACTCGATTTGTCAATGGAGGATAATCAGATTATTATTTCTAGAAAGATTATGCCCGGACGTACTATCTGTAAAATAAATGGAGAGAATGTTACGAGCGCAGTGCTTACTGCAATTACCGGGTTATTGATTGATATTCACGGACAACATGAACATCAGTCCTTACTTAATAAGGCTAAGCATCTTGAGATAGTGGATCGATTTGCCAAAGATGAGATAGGCACCCTAAAGCAGGAGTTGGCACAATGCTATAAAATATACAGCTCATTAAAGCATGAGTGTGAGAATGCCAGTCTTGATGAGGAGAAGAGACTACGGGAGATATCATTTTTGGAGTATGAGATTAATGAGATTAGCAGCGTGGCACTGATATCGGGTGAGGATGATGAGCTAGCTGTAGCATACAAGAAACTGGAGAATGCGAATGTTATTGCAGAGGGTTTACTAAATGTCCACAATTATATGGGGTATGAAGCTGAGGCTGCCGGAGACGTAACAGGAAGGGCGCTTAAACAACTTACGAAGATAGTGGAATATGATGAAGCCATTGGTGATTTTCTCTCGCAGGCAACGGACATAGAGGCATTAATTAATGATTTTAATAGAGAACTGTCACAATATATGGATGGTATGGAGAATAATGAAGAGGAATATGCTAAAGTAAGTAAGCGTCTGGACCTGATTAACCATTTAAAACAAAAATACGGTAATTCAATAGAACAGATTATAGAATACAGTAAGGAATGCCAAAGCAAGCTGGAGAAGTATAGGGATTATGATGAATATATGGATAAACTTAAAGGATCCTTACAGAAGGAAGAAATTAAGCTAAATGAATTGTCTGTTAGATTATCGGATATTCGAAAGAGAAAGTCGAAGGAGTTGAACGAAAGAATCCGTGAGGCTTTGATTGCGCTAAACTTTTTAGAGGTAAGATTTGAGATGACGTTTCAACAGAATGCGGGATATTCTGCGATTGGCTTTGATGATGCAGAATTTATTATTTCAACTAACCCAGGGGAAGAATTAAAGCCGTTATCTAGAGTCGCTTCTGGTGGTGAGCTTTCTAGAATTATGTTAGGCATAAAATCAGTTTTGGCAGATAAGGATGAGATTGAGTCGTTAATTTTTGATGAGATTGATGTCGGTATAAGTGGCAGAACCGCACAGAAGGTATCCGAACAGTTATCCGTAATCGCCAGGAACCATCAAATTATATGTATTACCCATCTAGCGCAGATAGCAGCGATGGCTGATACTCACTATAGCATCGAAAAACAAACCGATGGAAAGTCGACACAAACCACGATTAATAAATTGAATGCAACTGAGCAAATTGAGGAATTGGCCAGAATTTTAGGTGGTGCAGTCATAACGGATACAGTAAGGGAGAATGCTAGGGAGATGAAGGAACTGGCTTCCTCATCTAAAAATTACAAATTTTAAAAGTTAAAAAGCGAATACTTAACTAAAGGATATACAATACTATGTATATCCTTTTTTGCGTGAAAGCAAAGTGAGTAAACACATAAATGCGATTTAATCATCATTTACTTGACCCATACGAGCGCGCCCACGAACCTGAGAAACCAGCAAAGCGCCGTTTCGAAGGTTGCACAGTAAAGATCATATTTATTATAACCATCTTTTTACGCAAAAAAAGGATAAAACACAAAGAATTATGCATGAGGTGTGAAAGGATGAGGAGAAGAAAAATATATAGAAGAATATTAATATACTTATTAATAATTAATTTGTTAGCTATATGCTATTTAGCTATATATAACATAGAAAAGAATATTCCAGATGAAATCAAGCTACTTGTAGGTACAGAGGAGAGCTTCGACTTTAATATACCAATAGAAGGAAATATACAAACAGGTGATGTTGGCGTAATTAGTGTAAACGATCTGAGAGTTCCATCAGATCAGATTAAATTTGACATGAATCAACCATTTACATTGCAGTCATCACAAACAGGAAAATACACGATTAATTTAAAACTGTTTGGATTATTTAACTTAAAAAAAATATCCCTCGATGTCATTGATACAGTTGAATTGATTCCTTGTGGGATGCCGATTGGAATCTATGTTGAGACTGACGGTATACTAGTGCTTGGTAGTGGTAGGATTACCGGATCCGATGGGCTTAATTATGAACCCATAAACAATAAACTTAAATCGGGAGATTATATATTATCGATTAACGGTTATTCTGTAGAAGACAAAAATGAATTAATTATGAGAATACAGGATTGTGATGGTAAAGATATTATTCTTTTAGTCCGTAGGGGTGATGAAGACATTAGTGTAAAACTTTCACCTGTTAAGACGGCAGGAGGAACTTATAAAATAGGAGCATGGATTAGGGACAATACTCAGGGTATTGGTACGCTAACCTTCATATCTACAAACGGATACTTTGGTGCGCTTGGACATGGCATAACAGATATTGATACGAGCCTGTTGATGGAAATTAGAAATGGTACAATCTATGATGCTGAAATAATGTCTATAGTTAAGGGTAGGAGTGGCGAACCAGGTGAGTTAATCGGAATGATACGTCAGCAAAGTAAATATAGAATCGGTGAAATTACTGATAATACCTATCAGGGTATCTTCGGTAAAGTATTTTACAGCTATAACATGAATAAGAATATGAAACCTTTAAAAATAGGATTAAAGCAGGAAGTGAAGAAGGGTAAGGCTTATGTACGCTGCCAGGTTGAAGCGGAGATAACTGACTATGAGATTGAGATAGAGAATGTAGATATGGGAAACAGCAATCATAGTAAGGGATTGGTTATTCGTATTACAGATGAGAGGCTGCTGAAGGCCACCGGAGGCATTGTACAGGGTATGAGCGGAAGCCCAATTATTCAAAATAATAAGATAATTGGTGCGGTTACGCATGTATTTATACAGGATTCAACGAAAGGTTACGGTACATTTATTGAAAACATGGTAAATAATTTAGAATAAGGAATTCTTTTGTTATAAAAAGCTATCGACCAAATGAGATTAAATACAAGTAAATAACTCAGATTTCTACAACACTATCTCAACGCATATCTGATATTAATACTAAATATTGTGTTAACAGATTATTCGCCTATCTATTTCATTATTATGATTGTCGAATGGTGCGATAAGAACTATTTGCTTCTTTTTGACATTGCAGATATAATTACGTTATGGTAAAAATTTACAGATGATTACAAGAGTGGAGGTATTATTATTGTAGAAATCTTGGTTTTCATGGTGTTAAATGACTATATATGTAAAATATTAATAAAAAAAATCACAGTTTGATTAACAGTTTTAGTAAATTTGCTATTGCGATATTTATTGACTCATAATCTTCTAAGTAATATAATATAGACATAAAACACATGAAACAC
>DATESP010000181.1:0-9297 GCA_035270645.1 Mobilitalea sp.
GGCTAGAGTAAATAACATACTGAATATAACAAAATATCCCGACTTCTTCAATCTTATCATCCTGTACCTCCCAAAAAGCTTCATCCTATGAATTGTATCGGTTAAATAAATGTATTTACTTAGTATCTTTACCTATATTTATAATTGCCATAATAATATAGGCAAACTTTAATAACTTCTTGGTATAAAACTTAACTGCATCATAATCATTTGCACCGATACATTGTCCTACGACAGTTATTAAGGCAAGGCCAATCGCCGATCCCGGAAGTACTCCAAGCCCACCAACTGTACTTGCAATGGCATTCGCCGTAATAGCAGAAGTACCCAGTCCTGCCACGACGCCTTGGACCATTATCTTGCCAATCTGGAATACGCTATTCTCCATTCCGTTCGGCACACCAATTCGTAAAATCCTTCGGATCATTACAGTATCGATACGAAAGCCTCTAATATTCTCAATGTGTATGGGATGCTTCTTATTCCTTAGTAAAAGGAACAAAGTGACCGCCGCAAACATTCTGGATACCAGTGTAGCTATCGCAGCACCGGCAACTCCCATATCAAATACAAAAATCAATATTGCATTGCCGATAACATTGATAAGATTCATCATAAGTGAGATTTTCATTGAGGTCTTAGAATTACCCATACTTCTAAATAATGCCGCACAGGCATTATATACTGCGATAAACGGATAGGACAACGCAGAGTAAAACAGATAGGTCAGGGAATTTGCCATGACATCGGATTCCACATCACCAAACAATAGCCGAAGTGCCGTCTCCCTGCCGATCAAAGCCAGTAGCATAACAACTACAGATAATACTAAAGTGACGGCAATCAGCTGTTCACCGGCAATACATGCTTTCTTCTTATCCTTCTGCCCTAAAAACTGAGCTGACACTACTGCTCCACCGGTTGCTAAGGCACCAAAAAGGCCAATTAAAAGGACATTGATTGTATCCACCAGTGATACTCCAGACACAGCTGCCTCTCCTACCCTAGAAACCATCATGCCATCAGCCATACCTACAGTAACTGCAAGCATTTGCTCTATAATCAGTGGAATAATTAATCTTATCAGTTGTTTTTTAGTAAACATTTTATCTCCCCTATACCATACAAGATGAACCGGTAAGTCGGTTCACTTGTCATGAATAAAAAGGGGGACTGCTTAACCCACTACAGGTCAGCTGCCCCCGTATACTTGTTAAAAGCATACTCTATCAAAGTTAGTTAACTTAAGTAATCTAGAATATTGATATATTGTTATTATAGTATCAATTAGTAGTTTATCATAAGTAATGTTCTAAATCAAGCAACAATTCTACTTCTCGAAAATGATTTAGTTACCAGATTTAGTTGCCGGATTTGTCTTTCTTGTCCTTCGCCTTTTTATCCTTATCCTTGCTTGATACTTTTTTGGTACCAATCGTAACATGGTTGGGTTCAGCACCATAATAACTCTTATTTATCAGAATTTTATCGACCTCTACATCATCTTCATAGACGATCTTATACAATTCCGCTTTATAACCGTAGCGAGCTTTCTGTGTTACCTTTCGGTAGGTTGTCGGTTGTGTAGAATCCTTAGTAACAATTTCCTTAGTTGGCGGTGATATCTCAGTTATAATACTATTCACAAATTCCAGTCTTCGCTTAGCTGTATCACGGACCTCATGGCCCCAAATCTTGAAGGTTATCTTCCTGTCCTCACTATATGCTTCAATCAAAATTGGTGCATCCGTGTTATTCTTGAATTGAAAATTCTTTGAACCTTCAGCTATTGCTGCATCCATAGATAATGGTACATAGGAAACCGTCATGGAATGCGAACTCCGCTCTACAATCTCAAGCTCGGAGGAAAGAACGGCATTATAAAGTGTAGTGGTTACCTGGCAAGCTCCTCCTCCAACACTATCAACTATCCTACCTTCTGAGTAAGCATGGGCAACATAATACCCATTCCCCTCCGTAAAAGGCGTTAGATAATCATAGGCCGAGAAGATTTCACCCGGAAACAGTACTGCTTTATTAATTAAATTAGCTCCGTTCGCAAGATTAGCTGCTCTTCCTTCTGCTGAATCCTTAAAATCTGTGGTAAAACTGCCTAGTACTGTATTACATAGCTGGACCTTATCTAGCGTATATTCCGGCATGTCATCCACCATAACCGCATTGACCAGGGTATCCAGGCGGTTCCAATCAGAAATAACAGCTTTGATCTGTTCAAGTGTCTGTTCCGCATCTACTTTACTGCCAACTGTATGATTGGTATATATAAACTCGCCGTTCTCTCTGGTAAGCGTTGCATTCACCGGTAAGATGCCATGGACTGCGACTTTAGTATCCACCAGCTTTTTAAGCTTGTCTTCATCATAGGTAAAGGTCAGCGGATAGACTATCCTTCCTTGCTCAATATCCTTCAAATCCTTATATTTCTTAACAAGATTTCCCTGAGTAGCCAATCCCAATGCCTGCTTAATATATCGGTGCGGCTGATAGGTAAATCCAATTTCACCCATTGTGGTATATACCATATCATTTCCCACCGTTATGGCAATCTTTTTGTCCCGTAACCCTTGCATATAGCTGTTAACCGCTGCTTGCGCCTGTGTCTCAGTCAAACCACTGATTTCTACTTGGTCAATGAACACCCCTTTGATGATGGTATTATCTTTCTCTGCGGCAGAGGCATATTGTAACTTAGCAGATAGCAAGCATGCAATGGTCATTATAAATGTAGCTGCTACGATTATTTTCTTCCTATTCATGAGCAATCCTCCCTTACATACCTGTGTTAGGTGTGCTTTCTAAAAATATACTGTAGAAAAAACCTCAAGTAAATTAGTTACTGATAATATCTTCTCAGGTACTACTTTGTCGTATCGATTCACCCATATCGCAGGAATACCTAACGCCATCGCGCCCTTGATATCACTGTTAATTGAATCGCCTATATGTACTACATCCTTCGGCTGTAAACCTGTTACTGATAAGGCTAAATCAAATATTTCTCTCCTAGGCTTGTAAGACCTGGCATCTTCACTGGTAAATATTCCGGCTGGCTTTAATCTATGGAATTTAAGTGCCAGCTCTAAGTCAGATCTATCTATATTTGAAACCATATAGATTGGCACTGGAGTATGCTCAAAGAATTCCTTTGCTTCATCAAATATCGGTGGTTTAATCCATCCTTCGAATAGGAAATCACAAATCCTCTCCACCTCTTCTGTTGACTTAAAATGCCGTAGGGTATTCTCAACTGATTGATGCTCTATAGCTCTTTGGGTTCGGAAGCCTTCCCCATATGCATCCTTACTAAGTCTCTGGAATTCCTGCCACCAGAAGGCTCTTACCTCAGCATCATCCTCGGTACAGCCTGTCTCAGCAATCCGCTTACTTATTATCCTTACTGGTTCGCCGTCTTCATGGACTAGCGTACCATAAAAATCCAAAAACACAGCTTTAACCATATGTTCCTCCATCTATCTATTTTTCGTATTTGCATAGAGATTATATTATCAATACGAGCATTTCTCAATGATAATTATAATGTAACTGTATACGTACTGAACAGATACATTATAATTATAAATTACGTGTAAAATAATAGCAATACAAATTAGTGTATACTATAGTCCTATTTGCTAATACTACTTTTAAATACAATAAAAGGAGTATGATAAATGAGTAAAATAAATGCTAGCAAAGGCACCCCCTCTAAGGATACTGGTGCGAAAAACAATAACTCAGATAATGATGTTGACTATAAGAACAGTGCCGAGATCGGAATCCCCAATCCCTCCATTGCAACTCCGCAAATACCAAACGAAATGCCTCCCCTACCCTTTGGATTGGGATCTGGACAAAACAATAGAGGTTAACACTCCAAATCCTTCTTTATGTTTCATACTAACCCAGCATGGCCACCCAGTGGCCGCAAATTCTGATTAACTCCCATAAAAAAAGAATTCAGCTTAGCTGAATTCTTTTTTTACATTATTCAGGATAAGGTTTTATCATATTCTCCCTTAACCATTCAGGTATATCAAAAGATTTTAAATGAGTATATTTCTCTAAGGTTATATTTCCAAATGCATCAACCTTGTATACCAATTCATCATATCCCACAGGGTTATGTGCTCCAATCATGGGTGTACTTCCAAATGTAATATGGATGATGCCACCTTCTGCGTAATCTTTCTTTAATTCTAAAACCTTAGTCTCGTAACTATAATAGGTTAATTGTGAAGAAAAATAATAATCATAAAAAGTACTACTATCTGACTTAATATTATCCATAAACAAGTATATAATAAGTTCGTCCTTCATGTCAGCTTCCTCTGATGTTTTATGACTAACCGTTTCTTTAACTTCGTTTTTCTGTGAGTAGATTACTGTAGCAATTATTACCAGGGATAAAAGTACGATTAATATTATAGGTTTATTCTGCTTCATAATCAACCTACTTAATAGTTTCCTTATTACAAAATATGTTTCTGGTTCTCGTATTATATCATTTGTAAATACATAAAAATATCCCTCCAATATACGTTAGTTACGGCATACTAGGGGGATAAATTATTATGTTCAAACTTACTCATTCCAGTTATGATATACTTCTTGAACATCATCATCCTCGTCAAGCAAGTCAAGGATCTTCTGCATGGACTTAATATCCTGGTCGCTGGTGAGATCTACCCAGAGCTGGGGAATCATGGAGACATCAGCCTGCGCCATAGGGATTCCTGCTTTTTCAAGGTTTTCTCTGACTTCACTGAAAGAATCAGGATCCGTAAGTATCTCGAAGCTGTCTTCTTCCTCCTGGAAGTCTTCCGCTCCGGCATCTAAGGCAATCAGCATAAGGTCGTCTGCTTTAATCTCACATTCTTCCTTGTCAATGATGATTTGACCCTTTTTATCAAATTGAAAGGATACACAACCCTGTGAGCCGACATTACCATTACCCTTGGTGAAAGCATTCCGTACATTGGCTGCAGTCCTATTCTTATTATCCGTTAAAGCATCTACTATTATGGCAATTCCATTCGGACCATAGCCTTCATAACTTACAGCTTCATAATTAACAGCATTGGCATCTCCGGCAGCTTTCTTTATGCTTCTGTCAATGGTATCGTTTGGCATATTATTTGATTTTGCCTTTGCCACAATATCCTTTAATCGGCTGTTGGTATTAGGATCATCAGATCCGCCTTCCTTTACTGCAACGGCAATTTCTCTTCCCAATTTAGTAAACATCTTTCCCTTGGTAGAATCGTTTCTTTCTTTCTTATGTTTAATGTTCGCAAATTTTGAATGTCCTGACATTTTTATCTCCTTATTTATCATGCACATGTTGTATACATGTTGTTTTTACTTATATATAAGTACCTGTTCAACACTTCACAGATGCAAATATTTTATCATTATTTCATTAGTTCGGCAAGTGCTATTCAGCATTATTGATTAATCTGTTCAATCTCTCCATCACTGCAATGGTATCATCCACGGAACGGATTGCGCACATAATGGTATCATCACCAGCGATGCAGCCAACAATACTATTCATCTGTAAAGCATCAAGAGCGGCAGCAACAGCCATAGCCATGCCGGCAACTGTCTTTACTACTAGGATATTCTGTGCCATGTCCATTGATACAAAACCGTCTCGAAGCACACGGGTATATTTCTCGCTCATACCAGGCTCTGTCTTCTGTAAAACGATATATTTCTGTCTCCCACCGTCAACTGCAACCTTGGTCAGCTTTAACTCACGTATATCCCTTGATACAGTAGCTTGGGTTACATTATATCCATCCTTCATCAAACGTTCTGCAAGGTCCTCCTGAGTCTCAATATCATATTTATTAATTAACTCAATGATTTTGCTTTGTCTGCTTAACTTCATCTCTTTTACCAGTGCCTCTCTGATTTTATATTATTGGTTCTTAAGTCTATTACTACCAAGTTTTGAACGCAGAATTTCGAAGATTCCAATCTGGTTCAATTTAATTAATTTAGTATCATATTGGGCCTTCTTAATTAGTATAACATCATCTGTTCCTAGATCTATTACCTTCTGACCGTCATAGGTTGCACTTGCTTCTGCTTCTTGCGTCTTCTTACTCTTACCGACTGTCACTCTAACGGTATCCTCTGCTGAAACCACGATACTTCTAGGACTTAAGGAGTGCGGGCAGATTGGGGTAATGATCATGACACTTGCCTTGGGGCTCGCTATAGGTCCACCTGCTGAAAGATTATAGGCTGTAGATCCGGTTGGTGTCGAGATGATGACTCCATCTCCTTCGAAATTATCCACTAGCTCGTCATTCAGATAAATTCCCAGACTGATTATCCTGGACAATCCCTTTCTGCTGATAACAATATCATTTAAAGCGTATCCAATGATACTTTCCTCGTCTTTTCTATTAAATTGGATCTCACCCTCTAGCATAAGTCTGCTTTCTATACGGTAATCATCTAGAAACAACCGATCCAATGCATTCAAAACATTAGCTTCTTCAACCTCAGCCAGAAAGCCCAGGGTCCCGAGATTAACTCCTAGAATCGGAATACCTTGTCTCATCAAATCATTAGCTGTGTGAATAATCGTCCCATCGCCACCTAATACAATAGCGCATTCAATGCCCTCTAATAGAGCATGTATATCTGTGTCATCTTGGGAGGCCGACACCTGGCATAGTACAACCTGCTTACCGGATTTTTCTATGTAAGCAGCAATTTTATTAGTAAAGATATTATCGTTATCTTTCTCCTTGTTCGTAATAATCAGAAATCGATCCATACTCACTGCTCCCCGACACCAAATTCATGTATAATTTCTCATACATGATATAACAGTTTACCTATGAAATTCTATCATAGTATCCCATTAACTTCAAGTTGTCTTTCCTTATTTTCAGAATTTTTATACTAATATTTGGATATTTATGCTATATCTGATTTTTTTTACACCTCATCTAGTTCTGAATGAGCAAGTTCGACTACTGAATGAATTTTCTCCTGTGGTATGCTCTGCCCTGGTGTGCTCTTCTCCTCTGAGATATTACATAATGATTTATTCAAATATAATAAATATTCAATATTACCCTCTGGACCTTTAATTGGCGAAAAATCCAAATCAATGCAGTCAAATCCGATGGAGGCCGCATATTCGGTGACAGTCTTTATCACTTCTATATGTACCTTCTTATCCCTTATCACACCCTTCTTTCCAACCTTATCTCTTCCTGCTTCAAATTGAGGTTTGATAAGGCATATCATCTCGCTTTCTTCGGCGAGTAGATTCCATACAGGATGAAGTACCTTAGTTAAGGAGATAAAGGATACATCAATAGAAGCAAAGGATATCTTATCAGCAATTTGTTCTGGGAGTAGATATCTGATGTTTGTCTTCTCCATAGACACCACCCGCTCATCCTGCCTTAATTTCCAGGCCAATTGATTCGTTCCTACGTCCACAGCATACACTTTGACTGCTCCGTTTTGGAGCATGCAATCTGTAAATCCTCCGGTAGAGGAACCAATATCCATACATATCCTATCCTGTAGTACTATATTGTATTGTTTCATTGCTTTCTCTAGCTTTAAGCCTCCGCGGCTGACATATTTCAAAGGATTTCCTTTCACCTCTATAAGGACTTCCTCCTGGAATGTACTACCGGCTTTATCCTCACGCTGACCATCTACGAATACACTTCCGGACATAATGATTGCCTTTGCTTTCTCCCTAGATTCAGCCAGATTTCGATTCACTAATAGGATATCCAAACGTTCCTTCATACTCTAACCTCCATGCCTGTCCCTTGTATTAATTTGTGAATGTACATGGCTTATGTTTCCTTGAGGACTCTGTTCACTATGCTTTCCGCATCTAGCCCTAATCTATAATTCAATTCACTGGTACTTCCCTGCTCAATGAATATATCAGGAATCGATATGTTGATATGCTTGATATTCTGATGGTTCGATTCACAGAGGTAATCCGATACCTTCTGACCATAACCACCGCTTCTTACGTTCTCCTCCATCGTGATAAATATCTGATGACTCACGGACAGTGTTTCAAGTACTTCCTTATCAATTGGCGATATGAATCTCACATTGATAAGGGATACTTTTTTACCCTTCTGCCTTAAGCTCTTAGCCACTTCTTCAGCCGTCTTCACCATACTTCCCACTGCAAAGATCGCGATACCTTCCTCAATGCTAAGAATTTCACTCCTACCATATTCAATTGGAGTATGCACCTCGTCGAAGCCCATATAAGCCTCACCCTTCGGATAGCGTATAGCTACTGGACCGGGATAGGAAAGAGCAAAGCCCAGCATATCACCCAGTTCTCGGCCATTCTTAGGGGCTAAAACCGATAGATTGGGAATATTGGAAAGGAAAGACAAATCGAAAATTCCCTGATGAGTCTTCCCGTCCCTCCCTGTAATTCCTGCACGATCAATAGCAAATACTACTGGGAGTCTATTGATACAGACATCATGAATAATCTGATCATAAGCCCTCTGAAGGAAGGTAGAATATATTGCAACAACTGGGCGAAAGCCTCCCATGGCCATGCCCGCAGCAAAGGTAACAGCATGTTCCTCTGCTATACCCACATCAAAGAAGCGTTGCGGAAATTTCTTCATGAATTCTGATAGGCCTGTTCCGTATGGCATAGCAGCCGTTATAGCTACCACCCTTTCATTACTCTCTGCATAATCAAGCAGCGCATTGGAAAACACCTTAGTATATGGAGTCCCTTTTTCTGAGTTAAGTGGCTTGCCACTCAGCACATCAAATGGGTCAATTGAGTGAAATTTGCTTGGATATTTCTCGGCTAAATGGTAGCCTTTCCCCTTCTTCGTAATAACATGAACCACCACTGCCTTCTTGGCCCTGGAGGCGGCCTTAAAAGCCGTCATCATCTGGCTTATATTATGTCCGTCAATCGGTCCAATATAAGTAAGCCCCATATCCTCGAAAAACATGCTTGGTAGCATGAAATACTTTATTGCATCCTTTGAGCGTTTCAATTTGTTCACTACTGCTTTACCAAAGCCAGGAACCTGTGTCAGTGTATTTTCTACGTTCTCTTTAAAACCTGTGTATCTCGAATTTATTCTTAATTTTGCAAGGTAATTTGCCATTCCTCCCACGTTTTCAGAAATGGACATATTATTATCGTTTAATACGATGATTAGATTCGTCTTTAACCTTCCGGCATTATTAAGGGCTTCAAAAGCCATCCCTCCGGTGAGCGCTCCGTCTCCC
>DATESP010000182.1:0-8177 GCA_035270645.1 Mobilitalea sp.
CGCAGAGGCGGGCGGACGGGAGCCCTGTATGGATGTATATTTAATACTTAGAATAACTGTAGTCGGAATACTAGTTTCAATATTTAATCAGATACTCAAGCAAGCTAACAGGGACGAGCTGGCATTTTTAACGAGTCTCGCGGGCTTGATACTAGTATTGTTCTGGCTTTTACCTTACATAACTCAGTTATTTACGACCATTAAGGAATTATTTAATATATTATAAGCGCGCACAGTGTGAAGAACCCTGAAATGAGTAATGTGAATTTATCCTGTGAGTAAGTCGTAGGCATGGACGCGGGTGTGTACTAGGAGGTTAAATATGATAAAAATAGCTATCATAGGTATTGCTGCCATACTTATGGCAATTCTTTTTAAAAAGGGAAAAGAAGAATATTCCCTATACATTAGTATCGCTGCCTGTATAACTATTATTCTTCTCGGAATCGGAAAATTAGAGGTGATTCTAGACGCCATAACTAAGCTACAGGGATATATCAAGATAAATAAGGCATATATTGACGTACTGATTAAAATCATTGGAATTACTTACGTGACAGAATTCGCATCATCACTGTGTAAGGATTCCGGATACCAATCTATAGGAGAACAGGTTGAACTAGTTGGTAAACTCACAATTCTTGCTATTAGTATGCCTATACTTCTAGCCCTTTTAGATACAATTAATAACTTTTTAAAAGCTTAAATGGCGTATGTGGGGACCTAGGAGGGATAAAAGGATATGATGAAGGGGAGAGGTAATTTACTTAGTCATAATCATACTAAAATAATTGCTTGTATACTGCTAATGCTCATATTTATCGTTTTGTATAGTGAGAATGCAGAGGCTGGGACCACAGAGGATATTAACTATACTGAGATACAAGAGGTCATCGATGATATCATGGATCGTGGGGATTCCTTTGATTTTAATGCATATGTTGGCAGACTGATGAAAGGGAAAGAATCTTTCTCCATAACAGATATTAGCAACAAACTGCTTCAATCCATTAAGGGTGAAGTCCAAGCCAATATAGGTACCTTTGGAAGGCTGTTATCAATTGCAATAATAGCTGCAATTTTCTCTAATCTCTCCATGGCATTTAAGTATAATCAGGTATCTGAGACGGGTTATTACGTAACTTATCTGCTGCTGTTCGGACTACTTGTAAGTTCCTTCATAACAGCATCTATGATAGCTAGCTCGGCAATCGGTAAGATATTGGATTTTATGAAGGCCTTGGTGCCAGCATATTTTATGTCGGTTGGGTTTTGCACGGGGAGTACAACTTCTTTAGTTTTCTATGAGGCAGCACTTATCATAATTACTATAGTGGACTTGATACTACTTAAAATAGTAATACCGTTAATTAATTTTTATCTAATAATTATGTTGACAAACAATCTTTCCAAGGAGGACATGCTTTCAAAGCTGGCTGGACTGTTTGAAACAATAATCAAGTGGTTGCTGAAAAGCCTTCTGGCAGCAGTTGTTGGATTTCAAGCCATCCAGGGTCTGATAGTTCCTGTGGCAGATCAGGTAAAACGTTCGGCACTAATGCGGGCTTCTGAAGCGATTCCCGGAATAGGGAATACTCTTGGTAGTGTTACTGAGACAGTATTAAGTGCAGGGGTATTACTTAAGAATGCGATTGGGGTAGCAGGTCTTGTGATTATATTGATTATTTGTGCAGTTCCGGTCCTTAAGCTGTTAATCATTACATTTATCTATAAATGTGGTTGCGCCGCCCTGCAGCCGGTCTCGGACAAACGAATTATAGAATGCATCGGAGCATCTGCAAAATCCGCAGAAATGCTGTTGCATTCCGTATTCGTAGGAGCAGTACTATTTCTATTGTCAATAACAATTATTGCAGTATCAACCGGAGGAATCAGATAATTGGATATATTATATGAATGGATACGAAACATCGTAATCTACATGATTCTAAATACAATAATTATGAATTTACTTGGAAACAGTAGCTATAAAAAGTATGTAAGCATCGTTTCAGGAATGATTCTGGTCCTAATTGTAATCTCGCCTTTAATGAAGTATATGGAGTTGGAGGAGAACCTAGATTATTATCTCCAGTCCAATGAATTTGCAGTTGAGACATCGGATTTTAAGAATAGTCTTCAGCATATGGAAAAAGAACAGCTAAGAGCGGTATTTGATGAATATGGCAACAAGGTCAAGGAGCAGGTGAGAGAATTACTTCTTGTGGAGAGTCTAATTATGACAGATTTTAAATTGATGTTTGATCTTGACAGTACAAGTAAAAGCTTCGGAGAAATGACAAGTATGAAGCTTGTGGCCAGTTATCAGGAAGTAGAAGATATCAATAAAGAGGATAAAAACAGCAAGCGAATCGACATCAAGGAGATAGATATTGCCGAGGTTTCCTCGATTTCAAAGGATAAGCAAGAGATTCCAATTATCCCGCCCTCGCCAGCTGAAATTAATATTAAAATTAAGCTATCTGACTTCTATAATATAGACATGGATAATATAAATATTACTATACGGGGAGGTTAATATGGAAAAAAAGAAGATTTCCCTGAAAGAAATCGGGATGCCAAAGTTGATTATGCTATTCCTCGCAGGAATCCTTCTAATTATTATAACCATTCCGGACATTCTGGGGAAGGGTGGGACTGGTAAGAAGAAAGAACCCGATAGCAAAACGGTAGTTGTGGGAAATGACACGAATACGACAAGCTATGATCCGAATACTTATATAACAGATATGGAAAATAAGCTAGAGGATATCCTACGGAAGGTAGACGAAATCGGAGAAGTTGCGGTTATGATTACCATGAAGGAATCTAAAGAGCAAGTGGCATTAAAGGATATTCCTTATACTCAGGAAGGCTTAAATGAAGTTGATGGGGAGGGCGGAAGCAGAACAGACAATAGCATCAAAAAGGAAGAGAGTACCGTACTGGTCAACGATGAGGATGGGAAAACAGTGCCTTACATAATAAAGGAGCTTGAGCCAGAGATTGAAGGTGTCGTTGTAATTGCGGAGGGCGGAGATAATATTATGATAGTCAAGGATGTTATGGAAGCTGTAGAGGTATTATTTGACGTACCCGCACATAAGGTTAAAGTAATGAAAATGAGCAAAAATGGTTGAATATGTATTAATATTGCCGCTAAGCGGTATCATGGAGACAACAATGATCAGGAGGTTTATAAATGAAAAATATATTCAAGAAAAATCAGATCATAATAACAGCGTTAGCGGTTATGATTGCGATTGCCGGTTATTTGAGTTTTACGAACAATGATAAACCGGAGGATAAAAAAACTATAGAGACAACAAATCCTGATTTGGAGGATTTTGATGTACTATCTGAATTAGAGGGATTTGAATTAGTCCAGGAGATTGATGACACCACAACAGATGGCACTGCAACAGACGGTACAACCGACAGTACCGCTGCAGATGGCACCACAGATGATACTGCTACAGATGATACCACCGATGATACGAATGCAGAAGCAGCTGCGGAAGATAATGACGAGACCACGCCAGTAGAAATCACCAGTGAATCAGATGAGCTTGGCGACATCTCTGATGAGGATATCCTGGCAACGGCTAGTGAGGTCACCGACAGCGGAGAACTGGAACTAGAAGATGGAATTCCGGGGGAAGCAGTATTAGCAAGCACTACACTTGAAGCAGGGTTTTTTATTTCAAATAGGCTTGAAAGAGAGCAAATGAGAGCAAGAAACAGAGCTATCTATAAAGAAGTAATTGAGAGCCATGATGTGTCTGAGGCATCAAAGAAGGATGCTATTGCAAGCTTAATTGAGATAACCAGTATCGCTGAGAAGGAGAATGCAACTGAAATAGCGCTGGCTGCAAGAGGCTTTGATGGAGCGCTGGTCAGTATCAACGATGGAAAAGTTGATGTAGTCATTAATGCAGAAAGCATCAACGACCAACAGCTTGCCATTATTGAAAGCGAAATAAAGAAGAAAACTGATATAGCTGTGGCAGATATGACAATTGTACCTGTTATTGTTGAAGATTAAGAACTATAAATTAAGATAGCCTGATGTAAAGCTTGATGTAAAGCTTGATGTAAAGCTTCTGTGAAAATAATTATTTATAATTGCAAAAGTTGAGATCTTTGGTATAATACTATATAATAAAGAAAAATATAGGAAAGACCAGATAAAGTAGGAACTAAGGAGGTATTATCTTGAACAAGGAACCTGAAATAAGGAACACCTATAAAATACATGAAGACGGTATGGTTGGTGAGGTGCGGATTGCAGATGAAGTCGTCGCCACCATCGCAGGATTAGCAGCGACTGAAGTTAAGGGAGTTTCTGATACGTCCGGAAACGTTACTAATGAGCTCGCAGGAAAATTAGGAAAGAAAAATCTATCCAAGGGAGTTAAGGTTTTGGTAAGTCCCGATGCGGTATCCGTAGATATGGCCTTAACCTTGGATTATGGATTTGGAATTCCAGAGACTGCTAAGCAGGTTCAAGAAAAAGTAAAGCTAGCAATCGAGAATATGACAGGATTGCAGGTCAAGGAAGTTAACATCCGGATCGCCGGAGTTAATATCGTAAAAGAGTAAATATGTAGTAAACAACCCTTAGATGCAAATTTAAGGGTTGTTTATTCAAGTGCGTTATTAGATTTTAGGAGGAAAACAGACTGTGACAAGAAGAGAAATAAGAGAACACATTTTCCTGATGTTGTTCCGTAAGGACTTCCATGAGGCAAGTGAGTTGAAGGAACAAATGGATATGTATATTGCAGACTTGAAAGAACCGACAATCGAGGAGTATTCTTTTCTTATCAGTCGTGTTAATGGTGTAGTGGACAAGCTTGCTGAAATTGATGCTATTCTTTCGGAGGCAACCAGCGGCTGGAAATTGAACCGTGTGGGAAAGGTTGATCTGACCATACTTCGTCTAGCTGTATTTGAGATGCAATTTGATGAAGATATACCGGTTAAGGTAGCTATCAATGAAGCAGTCGAGTTGGCGAAAAGATTTGGGGGAGATGAGACCCCGGGCTTTGTGAATGGAGTACTTGCGAAGCTGGCATAAGGAGATAGCGTGAAAATAAAAAGCTATTTTCACACGCAACTTTGTGCCTGCGGCCCAAAGTTTACAAGTATTGAAGAAAGGCATGGCTATCTTTATGGAACAGGCTTATTCAGTTACTGAGATTAATCAATATATTAAAAATATGTTTGTTCGGGATACTATGCTTAGTCACATTTACGTGAAGGGTGAGGTCTCGAATTGTAAATATCATACCTCGGGGCACATCTATTTCACATTAAAGGATGCTCAGGGACAATTAGCATGTGTCATGTTTGCAGGTCAGAGAAGAGGATTAGCCTTCCACTTGGAGGAAGGACAAAGTGTAATTGCTTTGGGCAGTGTCAATGTGTATGAACGAGATGGGAAATACCAGCTCTATGCAGGAGAGATTCGCTTGGATGGGCTAGGTGTTCTTTATGAACGCTTTGAGAAGTTAAAGAAGGACTTAGAGATGGAAGGACTTTTTGATCACGCCCATAAGAAGTCTATCCCTGGGTATCCACAACGGGTGGGTATCGTAACTGCTTCCACTGGAGCGGCTATCCAAGATATAATCAATATATCCGGACGCCGAAATCCATATGTTCAACTAGTACTGTATCCGGCACTGGTACAGGGTGTTGGTGCTACAGAAAGCATAGTAAGAGGAATAGAAGCCTTAGACAGGCTTGGAGTAGATACAATCATTATCGGAAGGGGCGGCGGCTCCATAGAGGATTTGTGGGCGTTTAATGAAGAAAAGGTAGCCAGAGCTGTCTATGCCTGTAAAACTCCTATTATATCAGCGGTCGGACATGAGACGGATATAACTATAGCCGATTATGTGGCAGATCTCCGTGCACCTACACCCTCAGCTGCAGCAGAGCTAGCGATTAACGATTATATGGCGTATCTGAACCAAGTCAGCGACTACCGTCGGCAACTTTGTAAAGCTCTAGAGCAGAATGTTGCATATAACCAAAACAAGCTAAAGGAAATGAAAATGAGACTTTTCTATGCGAGTCCTGCCTATCAGATAAAGCAGAAAAGACAGTTTTTAGTGGAGCTAGAACAAAGACTACAAAACAGGACAAACCAAAATATAAAGGATATGAGACACCGACTGGAATTATATATTGCGAAGCTGCAAGGCCTGTCTCCTCTTTCTAAACTAAGTAAGGGGTATGCATTGGTAGTGGGAGAGGATAAGAAGCCTCTTCAAAGCATCAAGGATGTAACTAAGAACGGACTATTGACTATCTCATTATTGGATGGTGACATCCGGACTAGGGTAGAGGATATCATAGAACAGGAACGAAGCAAAATACTGCCATTTTAAGTTGAAAAGATAATGGAGGATATTATGGCGAACAAGGAAATTAAATTGGAAGAATCCTTTGAGAAATTGAATGAAATCATTGATGCATTGGAAAAGCCCGACATAAGTCTGGAGGATTCCTTCAGCCTTTATCAAGAGGGAATGAAGCTGTTAAAGTCGTGTAATGAGTCCATCGATAAGGTGGAAAAACAACTGATTATCCTCGGTGAAAATGGAGAAACAAATGAACTTTGAAATGGAACGGCAAAGAAAAGTCTCTGAAATCGAAGAGATTATTAAAAAATATCTACCACTAGAAGGTGGTGCACAGAGAACTGTCATAGAGGCTATGAACTATAGTCTCATGGGTGGTGGCAAGCGTCTCAGGCCTATGCTGATGGAGGAGACTTATCTATTATTTGGAGGAAAGGACATATCATTATTGCAGCCATTTATGGTTGCTATTGAGATGATTCACACCTACTCGCTGGTACATGATGATCTTCCTTGTATGGATAATGATGAATACCGAAGGGGACGAAAAACAACCCATGTGGTATATGGTGAGGCTATGGCTCTTTTAGCAGGTGATAGCTTACTTACTTATGCCTTTGAGACAGCCGTGAGCTCTTACAAAAATATTATTGGAAAAAAGGATATAGAGGAGCTGGACTCCTATAGAAGAATTACAAAAGCTTTAGATATTCTGGCAGTAAAAGCCGGAACGAAGGGTATGATTGGTGGACAAGTTATTGATATGGAAGAGTATAAATATCCTTTAGATCGGAACCGGTTGAATATGATGTATCGTCAAAAGACTGGAGCATTAATTGAAGCATCGATGATGATCGGTGCTGTGATAGCTGGAGCCGTACAAGAGGAAATAGATAAAATAGAGCATATTGCCACAGACATTGGACTGGCATTTCAGATTAAGGATGATATACTAGATGTGACAAGTAGTGTCGAGGTACTGGGTAAACCAGTTCACAGTGATGAGAAGAATGAAAAGACAACTTATGTAACGATGATGGATATTCATAGTGCTGAGAAAGAGGTCTCAGATGTTTCTCGGCGGGCAGTTAATGCCTATGAGGAACTTCCTTATCAGAATGAATATTTGAAAGCGCTCATCATCAAGCTAATAACTAGAGAAAATTAAGATTCGTATAAGAACATACAACATATTAATACAGGCAACAGGCATGTAGGATTCGAGGTGGAAGATTGTTACCAAAACTACTGGATAATATAGATCAAGCAAATGATATTAAAAAAATGAAACCACAGGACTATCAGAGATTAGCGGAGGAAATCCGTACTTTTTTAGTGAATAGTATTAGTAAGACAGGAGGCCATCTAGCTTCCAATCTTGGAGTAGTGGAGCTCACCATGGCTCTACATCTGAGTTTGGGCTTTCCTCAGGATAAATTGATCTGGGATGTCGGGCACCAGGCCTATACACATAAGCTCCTCACCGGACGAAAGGATATGTTCTCCACACTTCGACAGATGGATGGCTTGAGCGGCTTTCCTAAATTAGAGGAAAGCGATTGCGATTCGTTTGACACAGGACATAGCTCGACAGCCATATCAGCCGCTCTCGGATTGGTAAAGGCTAGGGATTTAAGTGCCGGCACGCAAAAGGTGGTGGCGGTTATGGGAGACGGAGCGCTCACCGGAGGGATGGCTTTTGAAGCCCTTAATAATGCCGGAAGGTTAAAGACGAATCTAATCATCGTATTAAACGATAATAATATGTCCATTTCTGAAAACGTGGGAGGAATGGCAAATTACCTT
>DATESP010000183.1:0-6088 GCA_035270645.1 Mobilitalea sp.
ATAATTGAGTATGTATATTTCTCCAGTCCCGAAAAGACTAAATTATTTGCCTTGTGTATACTATCATTTAATAAAACCCTTGCTCTATTATACATATTAGGGTCTGTATTCCGCTCGTTGACTAACACGATACTAATACATAAGCCAGCAATTCCAATGAAGATAGCGAATAACAAGATAAATATTTTCTGCTTAATTGTTAGCTTTCCCATCGATATCCTACTCCCCATACTGTCTTTATGTATTCAACTTTTTCCCTGGCTAATTTTTCTCTAACGCGACCAACATATACTGCTATTGTATTGTCATCGATAAACTCCGTATATCCCCAAACCTGATTAATTAATTGGTCTTTTGTAAATACCTGAGCCGGGTTATCTGATAAAAAATCAAGTAGCTGAAACTCCTTGGGTGAAAAATCAATACTTCTGCCATCAATAGTTACCACATAGGAAGAACTATCGATGACTAATTTGCCGAATACTTTCTTAGTACTCTTGGCATTACCTACTGAAGCAAAATCAGTCACGCGCCTAATATGCGATTTGACTCTAGCCACCAGCTCTATCTGTGAAAAGGGTTTGGTTAGATAATCATCTGCACCAACACCAAGCGCTAAAACCTTATCATAATCAGTATTTTTTGCGGAGATTATTATAATGGGAACGTGCCTGTCCTCTCTTATCTTCTTACATACTCCGATCCCATCTAACCCTGGTAGCATAATATCTAAAATGACCAAATCAGGTTCCTGCTTATTAAGCAAATCAAGCCCCTTATCCCCTGCAAAAGCCTGAAAAATCTGATATCCGTCATTTGATAAAAAATCTCTCATAACATTAGATAAATCAATATCATCCTCAATAATGAGTACTCTTTCATTGGCCATAATATTACCCTCATTTCTATATATCGCTATTCTTCTACTCCCACCTATCTCATTACCCATGTGTATATTATACTTGATTAGCGATATTTTTCCTATAATAAATTTTTCATTTCCTATGTCTAAAGTACATGCTATAATGGAGAAAGTGTTATTGAAGTATATTACTAGGAAAGGTTTGGTGAATAAAAATGAAGCAGATAGCCAGCTTTACAATAGATCATATGCGATTGCTTCCCGGAGTTTATGTATCTAGAAAAGATAAAATTGGAAATGAAACCATAACTACCTTCGACCTTAGGATGACAAGGCCAAATTTTGAACCTGTCATGTTAACTGGTGAAATGCACGCAATGGAACACCTTGGTGCCACCTTTCTCCGTAATCATGAAGTATATGCGGAGAAAACGGTTTATTTCGGTCCAATGGGCTGCCGTACAGGTTTCTACCTTCTTCTTGGGGGTGATTACAGTTCCAGTGACATCATTCCCTTAATGATTGAAATGTTCGAGTTTATGCGTGATTTTACTGGTGACATTCCCGGAGCCACCCCTGAAAACTGTGGCAACTACTCTGACATGAATCTTAATATGGCTAAACATTACGTAAAACGATATCTAAATGAGGTTCTCTATATTATAAGCGATGACTCCTTAAACTACCCAGTGTAAGTTTTGCATCATTATCCATGCCATGAATATACTATAATGAGTAATCCATATGGGGGAAGCTATGGCGGATAATGATATGCTACACACTGCGGAGATTTTAAAGGCCGCACTACCTTTCGTTGATACAAATGCCAAGACAACCATGGACTTACTCATTAAGTTTTATGAGTTAATTACCTGTTATCATAACTACAAGACAAACCGTATGGCGGCTTGTGATTATACAGGTGAAAAACCAGATCTTGAAACCATGTTAAAGAACATACAACCCAAGTGTAATGAAAAGGAAAAGCCGTTGATAGACCGAATCCTAAGTATATTTAATGCGAAGCGTATGTACGAAATGTATAATACCTACATGACAGCTATGAAAGCCATGCAGGAGTTCGGGGGCTTTCCCTCCGAGGCCTCCGAGGGCGAGACCGCTGATAATTCCATGAATAATTTCTCTGGTTTTGATTTCTCCTCTATCTTTGGCAACGAGCAGAGTACAGACACCCCCTCCGAAGAATCCTACTCTCCTTATGAATCAGCTCCAGAGCCAGGCTATGAATCTGACTTGATTCATAAGTCAGACTCAGGTGATAATCCAGGTACTAGTTATAATCCAGACGTTGGCTATAGTTCGGACGTAGGTTATAAACCAGACTCTGATGATAGTTCTAACACAGGTTATAATTCAGATTTCAACTCAGATTCAAAACAGACTCCGGAGGGCACTTATGGTAAAGTTAATTCTGATAGAAATTCTTCCAGCTCTAAGTCCGACAATAACGATAATATGATGAATATGTTAAAATCTATGATTCCTCCCGATCAGGTAAGCACCTTTGAAAACTTAAGAATGCTTTTAAATACGATGTCATATGATAATAGTAGCAAATCTGATTGAATCTAAGGAGCGATGAAAATGGCCGATACATCCTGGACGAATAACCCCAGAATGAAGAATGTAGATCCGCGTAAACTTACCATACTTTTAGATCTAGTTAAGGAAGCAGAGGGAAAATCAATGGATAAAATGATGCCCTTAATAATGAATACCAATAAAAAACTGAAGGAACAGGACCTAACCTTTAATAAAGAGGAAAGCGATATCATGATGGAGATTCTAACCAAGAATCTGTCCCCGAAGGAAAAAATGCAATTAGAGATGATTAAAAAAATGATGCCTAAGAAACAATAGAAAGCACGCTCCGCGAACTTTCTATTGTCATGAATAAGAACAGAGGTCAGACACGCAAGCGGGTCTGACCCCTGTTCTCTTAATCAATATAAATAACTCTTATAGGATATCTTCATACTCCCTTTTGTTATATAGAATTCTTCGGATCTGCACTGTCCTTTCCTTAATCATAAATAAGACAATATAATTTTCTACTAATAGATACCAATAATTTTTCAATCTTATCGAATCATCCCGCACCAGGGCACACCTTTTCGGCGCAATTGATAATCCGTTAATTTTCTCAACGATTAAGTCGTAATACTTTAAGGCTGTCTCTGCATAGAACCTATTCAGGTATAACACAATTTCTTCTAAATCTTCCTGAGCTTTCTTATATATTCTTATGCTATACTGATCCATTAACCTTACTCCTTAATTCATTAGCAAATTCCACAAAATCTCTTCCTTCGTCACCCTCGTCAATGTCCTTTTCTATCTCTGCTAACTTTGAATACAACTCCAATCTAGCCTGCATTCGCTCGTAGACCTCAATAGACATAACAGCCAATTCACCAATTCCATTCTTAGTTATAAATACTGGTTCTTGACTGGAATTACAAAGCTCCTCTATTTCATTAGATTTATTCCTTAAATCTGTAATTGGTCTTATTACCGGCACATAATCACCGCCTTAATATCATTATTTGTGTATTTATAATATCATAAATATGATATATTTACAAATATAAATTCATATTTGAATAATAAAGTTTGCCCTTTTCAATAAAATGCTCTGCAAAATTTACCAATGTATGAATTGTAATCTACCAGTAAGCTGACCGTGTCCGGCACGGATATTTTGTAAGCAATACTCTTTCTTATTTAAGAATAACGATTGAATACGGAGGCAATAGCAAATTCTCACCTTCAAGCAGTACCTCTTCGCCGTTCGTACTTAGATACCCCCTGATTCCTTCATAACTATAATCAGCCTTGCTTACAGTGATAGTCTTCTGAGCATCAGAGATATTATATAGCAGGATTATGGTACTACCTTGATAAGTCTTTGTTATAGCGCAGATATCTAGGTCAGTGAAACCTGACATTAAGGCATATTCACCTCTAGCAATCTCCGGATTCTCATTCCGTAATCTGATTGCACTCTTGTAATAATGGTATATGGACATAGTGTCACCTATTTGTTCCTCCAGAGCTCCATATTGGTGTGTAACGGTTTCCATATTCTCCGGTCCGTCGGTCATTCCGGTACTGTCTGTCTCCGACCAGTACATCGGGGCTCTTTTATTCTCATCCCTGCCGCTTCCGCTCATTCCGAGCTCTTCACCATAATAGACAAAGGCATTTCCACTCATCATTAGGTTAAGACCTGCAGCCATCTTCGTCTTAATCAAATCGCCGGGGAAATAACCTGCTGCTCTCGCGGTATCGTGATTGGTAAAGAAAGGGGCATCAATCGTCGTAGAACTATACTTTTGAAGGCCCTTCTGTACTGCTAGCATCGCCTCTCCAAAAGCTTTCGCAGAATTATCCACTCCACTGTAATTTAGAGTCTTAACAATCTTACCGCTCTCTGTTGCGAAGGCAAAGTTAAATACACTATCAATTTCACTTGAATAATACTTGGCATAGTTGGAGAAATTAGTCCACACTTCGGCAACCATATAATTCTGATTGTTTTTTTCTTTGTTAAAGCTGTTCAACCAGGTTAATACTTCTGTGTTCCTAGCAGTATCCTCCGTATAATAGTGTAAGGCTGCATCTAATCGAAAACCTCCGACTCCAAGGTCCAACCAGTAGGTCATGATATCCTCAATATCTCTTCTGAGGTTCTCATCTGCCAGATTGAGGTCTGGCATGTTCGAGCTAAAGGCACCTTCATAATACCATTCTCCCACACCTGTACTGTAATACACTCCATTATCAGGCTTTCCTTCTATGAAATTATAATATTTCACATAGGGATTATGCTCCCTGCACAGCTTCTCATGAGTGCATTTTACTTCACCGCAGGGTTCGATAGGCAGGCTCCTAAGAGCAGACAGGAACCAAGGATGCATTTGAGAGGAATGATTCAGGATCAAATCAATAATAAGCTTAATTCCCCTATTATCACATTCTACTACCAGTCTATTAAAATCCTCAATTGAGCCATAGACAGGATCAATGGAATAGTAATCCTTGACATCATACTTATGATAGGTGTTCGAAGGCATGATTGGCATCAGCCAGATTCCGGTAAATCCCAGGTCAGTATCCGTAGATGAGTCTCCATCATTAATATAATCCAGTTTCTCAATTAACCCGTTGATATCTCCTACTCCATCATCATTGCTGTCATAGAAGGAATATAAGAACACCTCATAATAGGTCCTGTAATTGTCATCTAGTAACTGCAGTTCATGATTATATTTGTATTCAGTAGTAGTAGTATTCTCCTTATCATCAATTCCACCTATAATAGATTCAATATTCTTTGACGGATCTTCTTTTTCATTTGTAGTATTGCTATCTTCTAAGATTTCTTGTCCTGAATTTTCTCCTTGCCCAACATCCCTGCTATCGTCAACTGTCTCTATTCCCAAAGTGTTATTATCCTCCTCGGAAGTGTTACCGCTACATCCTGTCAAAGCTATCAAGCCTATAAATATTAGGCTTGATATACATAACCTACAATAATTTTTCATACACTACACCTCACCCATATATTAAGCCCAAAGATTTTACATACTAGTGTCCACGCCTTCCCTTTAAAAAATCCGTGTAGAGAAGACCTTTGCCAGTCTGCTATTCCTACACGGATTAAATTATGCAATACATAATTATATTGTGAACTATATTTACTCAAATCAGCCTTTTACTGCCCCTGAAACTCCCTGGGTGTAGTATTTCTGCATAAAGATGAATAATACCGCGATCGGGATAGAGACAAGCACTGCCCCGGCTGCAAATCTGGTATACCAGGTTTGAATGAATTCTCTCTCTAGCATCTTATATAATCCCAGCGCAACAGTGTATTTATTATAATTATCACCCATTATTACACTGACAAATATATAATCTGTCCATGGTGCAATAAAGGAGATTAATACTGTATAGATAATTATCGGCCTGGAGAGCGGTATCGTAATACTCTTAAATACCTTCCACTTGGAGGCTCCATCTATCCATGCTGCTTCGTCAATTGATTTTGGTATAGTATCAAAGAAGCCCTTTGCAATGTAAAAACCAAGACCTGCGCCACCGGAATACACTAGAATCAGTGATAGCAAGGACTGGGACATATTTAATCCCTTTAGGATATAATACACAGCAATCATAGACATAAAGCCTGGGAACATACCG
>DATESP010000184.1:0-2485 GCA_035270645.1 Mobilitalea sp.
GTTCTAGTATCGATACTGATCTTGTCTCCCTGCTCAACAAACAAGGGAACATATACTGTAGCACCTGTCTCTACTATGGCAGGTTTTGTAGCTCCTTGTGCTGTATCGCCCTTAAAACCTGGCTCTGTGTCTGTAATCACAAGTTCAACAAATAACGCCGGTTCAATATCAAATACCTGCCCGTTATGGGAAAGCATCTTAACCATCTCGTTTTCTTTTACAAACTTAAGAGAATCTGCAATAGCTTCATGGCTCATCGCTGTCTGCTCATAGTTTTCTACATTCATGAAGTAGTAAAGATCACTATCAGAATATAAATACTGCATCTCACTTCGTTCTATATGTGCCTGTGGATATTTTTCATTGGGACGGAAAGTGCGTTCTGTCACGCCACCACTCTTGATATTTCTCATCTTCGTTCTTACAAATGCTGCGCCTTTACCTGGTTTTACATGTTGAAATTCGATAATCTGATATATACCATTATCCATCTCAATTGTCAATCCGTTTCTGAAATCGCCTGCTGAAACCATACTCAAAAATCCTCCTTAGAATTAACTACACATAGTCTATAATAATATATCTATTTTTGCAACAACTATTTTACACTAACATCCATGCCTGCGACTTGCTCGTATGCACCATTTAAACCAATTCAATTAGATTTTTATCAGAATGCGTAAAATTAACACATCCATCTTCAGTCACTGCTACAAGATCCTCTATACGTACACCACCCAGACCCTTAACATAGATACCCGGTTCAACTGTTTCTGTCATTCCTGCTAGAAGAAGCTCTTCTTCCATCGGGGATAGTCTAGGACTCTCATGAATGAACAAACCTACACTATGCCCAAGTCCATGTCCGAAGCATCCCTCATATCCTGCTTTATAGATGATATCCCTTGCAACCTTATCAACCTCACTTCCTTTTAACCCTGCCTTGATGATCTCCAGTGCTGCCAACTGAGCTTCCAGCACTGTATTGTAGATATCTTTCTGTTTATCCGATGCCTTACCTATAACGATTGTTCTGGTCATATCAGAGCAGTAACCCTCATATACACAGCCAAAATCCATGGTCAAGAAATCTCCCTGCTCTAGCTTCTTCATAGACGGTACAGCATGGGGCATAGCAGAATTGATACCGGAGGCTACAATAGCAGGAAAGCTAGTATGCTGTCCGCCGTTTAGCTTCAGTAAATACTCAATCCTCGCTGCTATCTCTAGCTCGGTCATTCCCGGCTTAATAAATGAAAGAATTTGAGTAAATACTTCATCTCCGATCTCTTCTGCCCGACGAATATATTCCAGCTCTTTTGGAGTTTTAATTCTGCGTAGGCGTGTAATCTCATCCTTGATTGGAATTAGCTTCTTTACAGAGAAATTCTCCTTAAAACTCTCGTATTTTGAATAAAGTAAATCCTCTGACTCAAAACCAAGCTTTTGTATTTTCTCTTTTTTAAGAATATCATTGATTACTTCTTCATATCCATTGTTACCGATGGTAATAATTTCATAGCCCTTTGCCTCTAACTCCGCCTGCAGACTATACCTAGAATCTGTAAGTACAGCATGACTCTCGCGAGAGATATAGAGATATCCGGTTTCGCCCGCAAAGCCACTTACATAGCGCATATTATTACCATTGGATATTAAGACCGCATCTAAATTCAAATGATTTATGATTTCTTGTACTTTTTTGTAATTATCCAAAGCTGATAATCCTCCTGTCATAATTCTTTCTGTATTTTGCCATAGTCGAATAGTCTTAAATGCTATTACTATTATTGATTAGCCTGTAGCTTAACAATCGCATCACATGCCAGCAGATAGCCCTCCAAGCCAAGTCCGGCTATCTGTCCATTGCATACGGCTGCCGTGACTGAGTTATGGCGAAACTCTTCTCTTTGGTGTATATTTGAGATATGTACTTCAATCTTAGGTACTGTTATACTGGCAAGTGCATCCCGAATCGCATAGCTGTAATGGGTGAAAGCTCCCGGGTTGATAATTATACCGTCAACCTTATCATAGTAAGCTTTCTGTATGCGATTTATGATGTCTCCTTCACAGTTGCTCTGAAAGGTCTCAATGTTTACATTTAACTGTTGTGCCTTCTCTTTAATCAGCCCCAGTAGATAGTCATAATCATGATTTCCGTAAATACCTTTTTCCCTAATTCCTAGGAAATTTATATTAGGTCCGTTTATAACTAATATTTGCATCTGCTCCTCCTATAATTCATAACTTAATTATTTTTCCTATATACCTTATTTAAAGCTAGCGCACATATAAAGTATATGGTTGCTTTCAGCTAGATCTGACTTATAATTTTATTTAAGATTTGGGTGTCAAAAGCCCTTAGAACATCTAGACCTCGTCAATTTGCACATTCACTGTCTATATATTTAAGTGATGCGGAATATAGTTTGATGAGCAACTGTATGAAGTCGTTGGTGCTTAGGCCCTGTGTTTTAGGGCC
>DATESP010000185.1:0-10429 GCA_035270645.1 Mobilitalea sp.
TCGTATACATTAAAATTATCCTTTTTTTCACTATATCATGGAAATATTTTCATGTCAAATTATCATTAACCTTTGTAGTCTCGCAATTACATACAAATTAGCAGACTGTAAATAGCTTCAATTTAACTTTACATAGAATAACATTAAAACACCCTACCATTTTCATGATAGGGTGCCCTATGATTTCTTCGCTATTATTCAATGCAGTCTAACCTAAGTCAGACCTTCAATAAATGTTGAAATTTCAACTATTTCTTCTGATTTAAAACTGCTTGTGCTGCTGCCAATCTGGCGATAGGCACACGGAAAGGTGAACAGGATACATAATTCAAACCAATATTATGGCAGAATTCAATGGTTGAAGGATCTCCACCATGCTCTCCACAGATACCAAGCTTTAGATTAGGTTTAGTAGAACGGCCCTTCTCAGATGCCATCTTCACTAATTGTCCCACACCCTCTTGATCAAGTCTCGCAAAAGGATCAGACTCATAAATCTTAGTCTTATAGTATGCATCCAGGAAATTACCGGCATCGTCACGGGAGAAACCGAAGGTCATCTGTGTTAAATCATTTGTACCGAAGGAGAAGAAATCAGCTTCTTCAGCAATTTCATTAGCCAGTAATGCTGCACGAGGAATCTCAATCATAGTACCAATATGATACTCAATCTTAACACCCTTTTCTTTAATCACTGCCTCTGCAGTCTCTACAACTACATCTTTAACGAATTTTAACTCTCTTTTCTCTCCAACAAGAGGAATCATGATCTCAGGAATGATATCAAAGCCCTTCTCCTGTTTAACTTCAATTGCAGCTTCCATAACCGCTCTGGTCTGCATTCTAGCAATCTCTGGATAAGTTACTGCAAGACGACAGCCTCTGTGACCCATCATCGGATTGAACTCATGTAAGGATGCGCAGGTAGCATTAACTTCTTCTACAGAAAGTCCCATGTCCTTAGCTAAAGCAGCAATATCATCTGCATTAGTAGGAACAAATTCATGTAACGGGGGATCTAAGAAACGGATAGTAACCGGTCTTCCTTCCATTACCTCATAAATTCCCTTAAAGTCAGCTTTTTGGAAAGGAATTAATTCATTAAGAGCTGCCTCTCTTGCTTCCACAGTCTTAGAAAGAATCATCTTTCTAATCTTTGGAATTCTATCTGGCTCAAAGAACATATGCTCTGTACGTGTAAGACCGATACCTTCAGCACCAAACTTAACTGCATTAGCTGCATCTGTAGGTGTATCTGCATTAGTTCTTACTTTTAATGTTCTAATTTCATCAGCCCATTTCATAATACGGTCAAAGTTTCCGCTAATAATAGCTTCTACAGTAGGGATATCACCAACGTAGATATTACCTGTAGTACCGTCAAGAGATATATAATCTCCTTCTTTTACTGTACTGCCACCTAAGGTGAAGAATTTATCTTTTTCGCTAATGCTGATCTCACCACAACCGGATACACATGCGGTACCCATACCACGAGCAACAACTGCTGCATGGGAGGTCATACCACCGCGAACGGTTAAGATACCTTCTGCTGCATGCATTCCTTCGATATCCTCTGGTGAAGTCTCAAGACGGACAAGAATAACTCTCTCGCCCTTCTCATGATGATTCTTTGCATCTTCTGCAGTAAAGTATACTTTACCTGCAGCAGCACCAGGAGAAGCGGGAAGTGCGTTTCCAACCGGTTTTGCAGCCTTAAGAGCTTTAATATCAAAACCTGGATGTAATAATTGATCTAAGGATTTTGCTTCAATTCTCTTAATAGCATCTTCCTTTGTAATCTTTCCTTCATCTACTAAATCACAAGCGATCTGAAGAGCAGCGGGTGCTGTTCTCTTACCGTTACGTGTCTGTAAGAAGTAAAGTGTCTTATCCTCTATGGTGAATTCCATGTCCTGCATATCTGTGTAGTGGTTCTCAAGTAAAGTAGCAATTCTCATGAATTCAGTAAATACTTCAGGCATATCCTCTTCTAGCTTTGTAATCGGCAGTGGTGTTCTGATACCTGCAACTACGTCCTCACCCTGTGCATTGATCAGATACTCACCATAGATCTTAGCTTCACCGGTGGAAGGATTACGGGTAAATGCAACACCCGTTCCTGAGGTATCACCCATGTTACCAAATACCATTGCCTGAACATTAACAGCGGTACCCCAGTCACCAGGGATATCGTTCATTCTTCTATAATAAATAGCACGAGGATTGTCCCATGAACGGAATACTGCTTCTACTGCTTCGATTAATTGAACCTTAGGTTCCTGAGGGAAGTCTGTCCCCTTCTCTGCCTTATATAATGCTTTATACTGAACAATTACATCCTTTAAATCATCAGCTGATAATTCTGTGTCAAAATGAACACCCTTCTTCTCCTTGATTTCATCAAGAACTCTCTCAAACTTGGATTTTGCAATCTCCATAACAACGTCAGAGAACATTTGAATAAATCTTCTGTAAGAGTCATATGCGAATCTTGGATTTCCAGTCTTCTTTGCAAAGCCTTCTACAGCCACATCATTTAAGCCCAGGTTTAAGATGGTATCCATCATACCCGGCATGGAAGCTCTTGCTCCTGAACGAACAGAAACCAACAGAGGACTTTCATTATCACCGAATCTTTTACCCTGCTCTTCTTCAAGAATCTTTAATGCATCAAAAATCTGAGTCTTAATCTCATCTCTTATCTGCTTACCATTAACGTAATAATCTGTACAAGCTTCGGTACTAGCGGTAAATCCTTGAGGAATTGGAAGACCCAAATTGGTCATTTCTGCCAAGTTAGCTCCCTTACCGCCAAGAAGATTCTTCATGTCGGCTCTGCCCTCTTTAAATAAATAAACCCATTTCTTCATTTTGTTAGTTCCTCCTAATATATTATTTATATGTTTATCATAACTATCCGATATTGTGTATGCTTATATCAAATCATAGCTTCTGAACGGTATTTTTAGTCACCAAATTGGATTATAGCATATTCCTCTTAGATATGGGAAGAGTTTTTTCTAATATTTGAACTTATTCTCAAAATATGCCTTTAAATCTTCTATTTTAACCCTCTCCTGTTGCATCGTATCCCTGTCGCGGACAGTAACAGCGCCATCTGTATCAGACTCGAAATCATAGGTGATACAGAACGGTGTACCGATTTCATCCAGTCTGCGGTAACGCTTACCAATATTGCCCCTGTCATCAAATTCACAGTTATAAGTCTTGCATAAATCCATATATATCTTATCTGCAGGCTCTGATAGTTTCTTGGACAGTGGAAGCACACCAATTTTTACTGGTGCAATCGCAGGATGAAAACGCAATACCGTACGAATGTCTCCCTCTGCTATCTCCTCTTCATCATAGGCTGCGCATAAGAATGCAAGAGTTACGCGGTCAGCTCCTAGGGAAGGTTCTACTACATAAGGAATATAGTGTTTCTTTTTTTCATCATCAAAATAGCTCATATCTTCCTTAGATACATTCTGATGCTGAGTTAAATCATAGTCAGTACGATCTGCAATTCCCCAAAGCTCGCCCCAACCGAAGGGAAATAGGAATTCAATATCCGTAGTAGCTTTAGAATAGAAGGAAAGCTCAGCAGCGTCATGGTCTCTGACTCTCATCTCCTCCTCCTTAATTCCCAGGTTCTTCAGCCAATCGATACAAAACTGTCTCCAATAGGTGAACCATTCCAGATCAGTATCTGGCTCACAGAAGAACTCTAATTCCATTTGCTCAAACTCCCTGGTGCGGAAAGTGAAGTTACCAGGTGTAATCTCATTTCGGAATGATTTACCGATCTGTCCGATACCAAATGGTATCTTCTTGCGAGAGGTTCTCTGCACATTCTTAAAATTAACGAAGATTCCCTGAGCTGTTTCGGGCCTTAAGTATACTACATTCTTCGCATCCTCAGTTACACCCTGGAAGGTCTTAAACATCAGGTTAAACTGACGTATGTCCGTAAAATTGTGCTTGCCACAGGTAGGGCAGGCAATATTATGTTCATCAATGTACTTTTTCATAGCTTCCTGCGACCAGGAATCCACAGACCCTTCTATAATAATATTCTGTTTCATATTATAATCATCAATAATCTTGTCCGCACGGAAACGCTCGTGGCATTCCTTACAATCCATCAAGGGATCAGAAAAACCACCCAGATGTCCGGAGGCTACCCAGGTCTGAGGGTTCATGAGAATTGCACAATCTACACCCACATTGTAAGGGTTCTCCTGTATAAATTTTGACCACCATGCTTTCTTAACATTATTCTTCAACTCCACGCCGAGATTTCCGTAATCCCAGGTGTTTGCCAATCCACCATAGATCTCGGAACCTGGATATACGAAACCTCTTGCCTTAGCTAAAGCTACTATCTTTTCCATTGTCTTTTCCATACATTCATCCTCACATATCTATTCTTCATATTATTTTTGCTAAAATTATTATCCACTGTAACCTTCATATTACTTGGTAGTATAGAATTTATTATTTCTTTTAAATCTGCAACTTACTTGGACGGTCTATAGATTACCACTGTCGCTCCGTCATCACTACTACGAAGGTTCTTATCTTCATCCTTTGTGGCATTCTGGCTGTAGTATTTGATGCTTCCATCAATAATTATGTTATAAGGTTCATATACCACCAATACCTTATACTTTTCGTTTCCCATTGCTGTTTCACTTTTAACAATATCTCCGTTCTTATCGTTCACAAACTGCGCCGGCAGCTCCAATGTTATGTCCTTCGTGCCAGTACCAAAATAAGCTGCGGTGACATTATTGAAAGCAGAATAATGCGCCATTCCCGAATAATGAAGTAGCATAACAGCCTTATTACCGTTTAGCTTCAAATCCTCAAGTGTGACCTCGTCGCTTCCAACCTTCTGGTTATATACATTTATTTCTGCAGAAACAAATTCCTCCAGCTCATTCAGATTATAATATGTTTTATCAAAATCTTCAACTATTGCCACCTGAAGTTCTCCATTTCTCTTAATCAACATGGTATTTGTTGATATCTCCTCAGCAGTTAAGAATATCTCCTTTTTAGTACAACCTGCAGTCCCAAGGACTAATAATAGCAGAATTGTAGAAAAAATATATTTTTTCATTAAACATTCCTCCATAGGATAGTTTTGGGTTCATATCATTTTAACCTTAAAGGCTTATAATTTCAACAGTATTTTAAAATTCTTATATCAGAGTGTTTTGATCAATTCCAGGCACTTAAATTCGTGGTCTATATAACGCTTCAAGTAATGCCTGATACAGTATACCAATTCCTCAAGGATCTCATCAGTTACCGTAAAGGTATATAGCTTTATAATACTACTGGAGATTATGTACTGCATTGCATACAGCGTTGATGTTTTCAGCTTTATCGCATTCCTGTCATTTATCTGGCAGGCCTCACATAATATTCCTCCGTTTTCAACTGAGAAGCGGTAGCCTAATAGCGGGGCCTGCTCCTGAGATTCTTTTTGACATTTTACACACATGAATACCTGCGGGGCTTCGCCATCCAGCGTAACCATCTTTAATTCGAAGATAGCACGGATTAGAGGCAAGCTTATAGTCTTCTTCGTAACTGTCCGTAGGGTCTGGTACAATAGCTTTAGGATTTCCTTCTCATCATTATTTTCTTTGGTGACATAATCCGCAAATTCGCAAAAATATAACCCATAATATAGGCTTTCGATATCATTTCTTAACTCAGGAAAATAATTTGAGATCTCGCTGGACATAATATTATAAGAAGATCTGCCTGCATAAAGAGTAAACTCCCCAAAAGTAAAGGGTTGACTGCATGCCAATAAGGCGCTGTTAGGTCTTCGCGCCCCTTTGGCAAATGCTGTTATTTTTCCAAGCTCTCCTGTCAATATAACCAACCGCTTGTCATAGTCCCCAACCGGCATGGCTGATAGAACCATTCCCGTCACGATAATTGATGCCTGCACGATAACCACCTTCTTCTTCTCTGTCCACGACCGTGCTGTAATCGTCGAAGCTCTCTTCCCTTGTACAAGCAATGTAATTTAAGTAATCATCAATCTTACCTGTCTGAAAAAAATTCTTCCAATAATCATAGTAATTCATAAATGAGCCCCCTAACATTCTATCATTATGTCCTGCGTTTTTTGTTTGCCTTTATAATATTAGGTTTCCCATCTCGTATTTTTCTAAACTGGTTAGATTATCCCATTCGTATTTTATAGATTGTTCTTGACAAATCAAAACAGAATCATTTATTACCAATAACAATTCAGATTCTCCTCAATTCCTACATATCGCTCTTGTTATAACCATAGTTTTTGATAAGGAAATCGCTGTCTCTCCAGTTATTCTTCACCTTTACCCAAAGTTTCAAATTCACCTTGCAATCCAGAAGATTTTCAATCTCCCGTCTAGCTTGAGTTCCGATTTGCTTTAACATGGCCCCACCCTTACCGATAATAATTCCCTTATGAGTATCCCTCTCACAGATAATTGTTGCATCGATGTCTACTAATGAACCTCGACCGGTATTTTCTGATCCTTCTTCGCCATAACCAGCACCTCCGCGTTCTTTCATCCGCTCGATGCTTACGGCGATACCATGAGGTATCTCATCCTCTAACAATCTTAAAGCCTTCTCCCTGATCAGTTCAGCGACAATCTGCTTCTCCGGCTGGTCTGTTATCGTATCTTCATCATAATATTGAGGACCTACAGGCATATACTCAAATATCAATTTAACCAGTTCCTTGGTATTCTCTCCCTTTAAGGCAGATACCGGAATTATCTCTGCAAAATTCAATATATCCTTGTATGCAGCCATAAAGGTTAGTATCTCTTGCTTTTTTATCGTATCAATTTTGTTGATGACTAAGACTACCGGAGTCTTTACCTTTGCCAGCTTCTCAGCAATATACCGTTCTCCTGCACCGATAAAGGTAGAGGGTTCTACTAGCCAAAGCACCAGATCCACTTCACCCAGGGTCCTCTCCGCTACATTTACCATATATTTCCCAAGTTTGTTTTTAGCCTTATGAATTCCCGGCGTATCGAGGAATATAATCTGTCCCTCTGGGCATGTATATACCGTCTGTATCTTATTTCTTGTTGTTTGTGGCTTATTAGAGGTAATTGCAATCTTCTGACCGATCAGCTGGTTCATTAAGGTTGATTTTCCTACATTCGGTCTCCCGATAAGAGTCACAAATCCTGATTTATAGTTATTATCCATCTTTTATCCTCCATAATGCTGTTTATTGCATCTCTACATCTTGCGAAAAGCATGATGAAGTGCTTAGTGACTATTTGACCAGATCCTTTAGTTAGATTTCTTAGTTAGATTCTTAACTGACAAGAACAGCTCCCTGTTTTCTTCTACCTTAACTTCATTACCGATAACACAGATATTACCCTGTTCCAGTATCGATCCTACTAATCCAGATAAAGCTCTGATATCCTCATTTGTTACATTTCTTATCTGATCTCTTTCTCTCTGCAGATCCTCAATAGAAACCCCAGCCAAATAGAAGCTTAAGGAACGGCTGCCTTTATTCTGTGGTGTCAGTGGAGTATCTAGGCTGCTGATGGTTCCAATGATATTCTTAGTTAAATCCCGCTCGTCAGCAGTAAAATTCTTAACGTATTCTGAAATCTTCTCAAAAATCTGATTGGTTTCTAAAAGCTTCGGGTCACGGTAGGAGGTAAAGTATGCATCTCCATCTATCCCAGAGAAGCCACACATGCATCCATAAGCACCGCCCTTTACCCTGACATTATTCCAAAGAAAGTCATAGCTTAATATCACCTTCAGTACCTTAAGAGCTCCCGAATAATGATAACCTGCCCTTATATAATTACCTGCTCTTGCCACATACTGAACCTGCATAGCTGCTTTAAAGCCTTCGTTCAGACGCTTTGGTATCAACTCTGTCTTGTGATAGGAGTCAGATAAAGCCTCCTCTGCCTTACATTTAAGTCCATCTGCGAACAAAGTAAACCTCTCAGCAAAGCATTCATATCCCTTCTCATCTGCAGTAATGCTGACGAGAAGTTTATCCTTAGTAAATATCTTTAGCATAAGTTCTTTGAATTTTGAAATAACACTATCTTTCATCTCATCAAAATGCGCGGTGATATCCTCCAAGAACCTATATAGAGATATTCCTGAGACCATTTCCTTAAATAATCCATGGGGTGAATAATATGACATGGCACGGTCAACCGCAACCGAATGACCTGAGGAATTAAACCTCATCTGCATTCTGGATTTCATCTCATCAATGATTTCCCTTAAGCGCTTGTAATCATCGAAGCTGGTCCGGTAAATCATCTCCTCGATTAAGCGAAAGGCCTCTGGAATCTTATCATACATAACCTTCGTACCAAATTCGAATTCCGGATAATAACTGTCCGTGCCACCCTTAATGGAGTAGCTCTTCACATCGGTAAAAATACCACCGGTATGCACGTTAATCTCATTGGAAAGCTCCATATAACAGTAATTCTCTGTATTAACATATCCCAATACCATCGACAGCAATGACATATATGGAATCAGTTCTTCTGGAATTTCACTTACATCAAACAGTAGTCTCAAATATGCAATCTCATTGGTAAATACCTCATGGTGGATTACTTTAACGCCGTTCAAAGTTCTTTCCTTATTATATAGAGGTTGGGGCTCACTGCCGATATCCTCGCGGGACAACATCGGTATCGTCTCCAGCTCCTCTTTTGTGGAAGGTGTATCCTGATATTTCTTTAGATGCTTTGTCTCCTCTACAATCCTGCGGAGTTCCTCCTTAGGTAGGCTTTCTTTATATGCTGCCAGTACCCTCTTAACCTTCGCTTCTGTTTCAGCATTTAGTCCAATTCTCGGCTTTAATACGATGAAAGAGGCATGCGGATTATTCAAAAGATAATCCTTAATCAATTGTTCATAATACCCCGTACCAATTTTCTCCTTCAGACTATCATATAGTTGGCTGTCCCTTAAGTTCTGGAAGGGTTCCTTGTCCTCATACAACCAGGTGCTCATCGTCCGAAGGCCATAGATCAAGCCCTTCGGGAAGGAACCAAAATCCGCTTCCCTATATTTAAATTCAAAGAAATTAATCGCTGCCCGGAGGGATCTCTCCTCCAGCCCTTGCTCTGCAACGCGCGTGAGTGTCTCCTTTATGATGGTAAGAAACTGTTCCTTTTTATCTTCATCAGAATTCTTCGCGATTATGGAATACATCGGTTGCAGATACTCGCTCGAATAATTGCTCATAATATCACGACCAACGCTGGCATCTAGGAGTGCCTGTTTGACAGGTGCTCCCGGTGCTTCCAAAAGAACATAATCCAGAATTGTAAACGAGAGATTAAGCTCCTTGCTAAGTGTATTTCCGACTACTGTATTATAGCTGAGATACGTATTCTCTGCTAGATTCTCACCTTCACCAAGGGAATAGTAATCTGTGATTTCTCTGAGCGAATCAAAGCTCTTCTGCCTCTTGATTTCCGAATTAACCTTAAGGGTATCATACTTTGAGAGGTATTCCCTGTCCATCCAGGAAAGCCTTTCTTCAAAATCCATATCTCCATAAAGATAGATATAGCTGTTAGAAGGATGATAATAGGTGCGGTGAAATTCGAGGAATTCCTCATATGAAAGCTCGGGAATAAATTCAGGATCACCACCGGATTCCACACCATAAGCAGTATCCGGAAAAAGGGAATTGAGGTTCATGCGGTACAACTGCTGTTCTGGTGAAGAGAATGCCCCCTTCATCTCATTATAGACAACCCCATTGTATTTCAGCTCTGATTTCTCATCCTCCAGTTCGTAATGCCAGCCCTCCTGTTCAAATATTTCCTTATGACTGTAGATATTCGGGTAGAGCACCGCATCCATATAGACATGCATTAGGTTTTTAAAATCCTGATCATTCTGGCTCGCTATGGGATATACCGTCCGGTCAGAATAAGTCATCGCATTGAGAAAGGTATTGAGAGATCCCTTCGCAAGCTCGATGAACGGATCCTTTGCCGGAAAATTTTTAGAACCACATAATACGGAATGCTCTATGATATGAGCCACACCGGTGCTATTTTTCGGCGGTGTACGAAATCCGATGGAAAATACTTTGTTTATGTCATCATTGGCAACCAGTACAACCCTGGCTCCCGTCCTCTGGTGCACCAGTAGTGTGCCCCGCCCGTTTAAATCAATTAATTCTTCCTCTGATACTATTTTATATGAGGAAGGGATTTGTAATTTCATGATAACTACCTCCGTCAATCTATGTTTATTTAAAGTATTGCATTTAATAGTAAGTGCCTATTCATAATAACATAATTTCTTTTGTTTGTCATTTCTTACTAGTTAAAAAGCATTAAGAAAATATTGCAAATTATTACAAATAAATATT
>DATESP010000186.1:0-14463 GCA_035270645.1 Mobilitalea sp.
CTTGCTGCAGAAGGAACAATAGTACCGATGGCTGCCCCTTCTAAATATGCTCATATAGGTGTAGCTGTTGCCGACTCATATGTAAACATAAGACAGGAAGCTAATACAGAAAGTGAAATACTAGGTAAATTATATAGTGATTCAGCTGCGGAGATTCTAAATACAGTTGGCGACTGGTATTATGTAGAGTCAGGTAGTGTTAAAGGATATATTAAAGCAAATTATCTTAGAACTAATATTCCGGATGAAGAACTTATCGAGAAATATGGTGTGCTCCGCATCAAAGTCAATGTTGACGGTCTTAATGTAAGAGAAGACCCTGATACCGAATCAGAGCGCTTAACCGTTGTATACCAGAACGAGAGATACCCTGTGGTTGATTTGCAGGAGGAATGGATTAAGGTCGATATAAAAGACGAAAATATAATTGGCTATGTAAAGAGAGAACATATAGAGCTGATTGCTGATTTTAAGAAAGCAGTGTCTAAGAAAGAAGAGCAGGAGCTATTAAAGTTACAGGCAGAAGAACGTATTAAGCAGGAAACTGCTGTTAAATACCGCGATGAGTTAGATTATACGTACGAAGAACTGAAGCTTCTATCCTGTCTGGTTCATTCTGAGGCGGGAAATCAGAGCTATGAGGGAAGGCTGGCTGTTGCTAATGTAGTTTTAAACAGAGTCAAGTCAAGCAAGTACCCGAGTACCATTAAAGATGTTATCTATCAACCTGGACAGTTTACTGTCGCAAGTAGTGGCTCTCTGGCAAAGCAATTGAAAAACTATGATAACTACTCTTCTAGTTCCCAACTACTGTCCATTAAAGCTGCCCGAGGGGCACTTGAAGGTGCTAATAATATCGGTAGCCGACTTTATTTTCATTCATATAAAGCGGCGCTTAAGAAAGGGTATGATAGTAAGAGCGAATGTGTCAAACTGGAGGATCAGCTGTTCTGGTAGCACTCATGCACTCCAACTAAGATAAATGGAGGATGCTTCCGACAGATTACCCGTCGGAGGCATCCTCCTTATTATTTTATGGTCAGCTTCGCGCCAACCAATCATTTCATAAATTAATATAATGCCAGTATCTTAGGAATTCCATTTTCATATTTAAGGTTGGTTTCACCTTGAATTAAAGGTAATAGATAATCTATCATCTCTTGAGTAACATCGTTGCCACCAGCTGTAATCCATTCTGCCGGGACGATTTGCTCATGGTTAGCCACCTCGCTCACCGGTACAGAAACAAAATCAACCAGATAAGGTTTATCACTTATTCTCTTAATTGCTGCCATTTTTCCTGTCTCACCGTTTAAAGCACAACCGAGCGCTTTTTGTCCAAGCATTAGTGATTCCGTTATATCAGTTTCACTGGCAATATGTGCTGCTGCTCTCTGCATCAGGTTAAGTTCGATAGAACGGGTCTTGCAACCGATCTCGTCGCGTACCATCTGCTCCAGGGCACGAGCTGCTCCTGCGATATATTTATGACCAAAATTATCTACTGCTCCACTGGACATACTATCAGAAACATAAGCTCCAGTACTATCCTTTACACCCTCACTGACTGCAACTAGGACACCGGGCTTTTTAGCCTGTATATTTCTTACATCCTGAATAAATCTAGCCTTGTCAAATTCCTGCTCACATAGATATATAAGATCAGCTCCTGATCCTCCGTTTGCTCTTGAGAGTGCGGCTGCCGCAGTTAACCAACCTGCATTTCTGCCCATTATCTCTACGATAGTAACAGCGGGAATATCATAAACATTAATGTCTCTTTCAAGCTCAGATACTGTGGTCGCAATATATTTTGCAGCGGATCCAAAACCAGGGCTGTGATCTGTCAGATTCAAGTCATTATCAACAGTCTTCGGAGCACCGATTACCTTAATATCAAGATTGTTGTTACTGCAATACTCAGAAAGCTTATCTACGGTATCCATAGAATCATTTCCACCGATATAGATAAAGTACTTGATGTCATACTTCTTGAAGGTGGCAATTATCTTCTTATAAGGTTCCTCATCCTTACGCCAATCCTTCATCTTATATCTGCAGGAGCCAAGGGCAGAAGATGGGGTATACATAAGGGTATCTAAACCCTTTGTATCTCTAACTAATTCATTTAAATCAATTAGATTATCTTTAATCGCACCTTCAATACCATTCTTAGCGCCATATACCTTATCAACTTTTCCATTAGCACGAACTCCCTGTAATACACCGACTAATGATGCATTAATTGCTACAGTCGGTCCACCGGACTGGGCCACTAGTAAATTATTCATTTTCTTCCTCCTTAAATCTGCTACTTATTTTTGTTTACGATTTTTCTATTCCCCATTCTATCACGCATGGGAAGTATTCGTCAAGGCACTGAACTATGTCTTATTAAAAGATGTTATCGGTTTCTATCTCAAATCTATGTTTATATTGATAATTTGTCAATGGTAAATTATTCACTAATTATTGTAAGTGAAGATTGTATCCGGCCAGCTTGCTGGAACTAATACAATGCGCTGAGTGCATCATCCAAAAACGAGCTATCTTCACTTTGCGAGATCCATTTACCGTATATAACCTTTTTTATGGTTTTTTGTTGTGTAAAATAGTTTTCTATTCTATAATTGTATAAACACAAGACGATGCGAATTTATATATTATGCATAACGAGTTATAATTACCTTAACCTACATATACTTGCAAATATTGTCGGGTATTTGTTCTTAATCTATATTATACTTAACGTGAAAGGGGAAGTATATGGATACTCTGGATAACATGAAACAAGCAATTGATTATATCGAAAACAATCTTGATGGTGAAATTGAATATGCAAGAATTGCACAAATCGCATTATGCTCTCAATATCACTTTCAACGCATGTTTGGTTTTCTTATAGGCGTACCACTATCCGAGTATATAAGGCGACGTCGATTAACTCTTGCCGCTTTTGACTTGTAGAATGGTAACGAAAAGATAATTGATATTGCTTTGAAATATGGCTATAATTCACCTGATTCATTTTCTCGTGCATTTATAGCGTTGCATGGAATTATACCGTCAAAGGCAAGAGAAAAAGGCATATCCTTAAAGGCGTATCCTCGTATAACATTCTCTTTATCACTGAAAGGAGTTGTTGAGATGAACTACAGAATTGAGCAAAAAGATACATTTCTCGTTGTAGGTATAAAGCAGAGATTTTCTCATGTTGAGGGTTTGGGTGAAAACATAGGGAAGATGTGGGGAGAGACACCAGCTGAAACAATCGGGCAAATCTCCGCGCTTGGGGATGGGCTAGTGGGTGTATACAGCGGAATGTATGATGACAACACGACTGATTACTACATAGCCGCCATAACGGAAAAAGATTGTCCCAAAACGATGTGTAAGCTTGAAATACCATCTCTTACATGGGCAATATTTGAAATAACCGGACCCATGCCTACAGCAATGTCAGAAATATGGGGACGCATTTTTTCGGAGTGGTTCCCTACATCTGGTTATGAACATGCCGAAGCGCCAGAAATAGAATGGTACTCGAAAGGTGATATGAGCGCCTGTGATTACAAGAGTGAAATTTGGATACCAGTTATTAAAAAGTAATGTTGATTCTAATACGTAATTATGTGGTAATTATTAGATACTATCTTTGAAACTAAAATTAACAAGAAACGCTTTAGAATTAATCAACGCATTTAACTTTGGCGTATGCATTATTACAAAAAGCAATTTGGTAACCAGAGATACTGATATTTTACTAGACATAAAAGAACATTCTCCTGCCAGCGTCAACTTTTCTATTACCTGTTCGGATGATGAAACATGTAAAAAGGTTGAACCATTTGTATCAACAACAAAAGAAAGATTCGAAGCAATTGAGTATTTGGCTAAAAACGGAATAACAACTGGTGTATTAATGGATCCCATGATTCTGTATATAACAGATACTAAAGAAAACGTGCAGGAAATGGTGAAAAAAGCCAAGAATTACGGTGCTAATTATATATATCTTTCAACTCAAGTAACCATGGCCGATGTTCAGCGTGACTATTTTCTTCATGAGGCAGAAAAACATTATCCCGGAATTTCGGAAAAATTTTTGCAACGATATAAAAATTACTACCGCTGCTGGTCGTTCAATGGTAAAGAATTGTGGCATACATTTGTGGAAACATGTGAGAAAGAAAATATGAACTATGATATGAGGGCAGCTAATCAAAGGATAAGGTCCGGATATAACTCCATTTAATATCCCTAAGTATTATTAACATAACAGAAAATAAGCAATTCCATACCATTAGTAAATTAAGCCCAAGTGCGTAGTTATCTGAATTAACTACGCACTTGGGCTTATAATCTATTTCAAAAACTCTGGTTTCGGTATAACAAATTGTCTTTTGCTATCCATATAATCCTGAACATGAGCAATAGGTTATTTGCATAAATCTGCAGGGAATGCAGGATTGAATGCATAGAAGTTTCTGCAATCAAGATCATCCTGAATCAGCCTTAATGCTTCTCCGAATCTCTGGAAATGGACTATTTCTCTCTCTCTCAAGAACTTAATCGGGTCGCATACTTCGGCATCATGAACTAATCGAAGGATATTATCATAGGTAGTTCTTGCCTTCTGTTCTGCTGCCATATCCTCTACCAGATCGGTAATCGGATCACCCTTGCTTTGGAAAAAACAACTGTTAAATGGGATCCCGCCGGCTGATTGAGGCCATAGACCCAAGGTGTGATCAACATAATATTTCTCAAAGCCACCTGCCATAATCTCTTCCGGTGTGATATTCTTGGTTAGCTGATGTACGATTGCGCTGACGATTTCCATATGTGCCAGCTCTTCGGTACCTATATCGTTTAATACTGCTACACACTTCTTGTTTGTCATCGTATATCTCTGAGATAAATAACGCATGGAAGCTGCTAGCTCGCCATCTGGTCCTCCGAACTGGCTCATGATTACCTGTGCCAGTCTGGGATTAGTCTGTGTTATATTTACAGGGTGTTGTAATCTTTTCTCATAACTCCACATTCACTAGCACCTTCCTTCCCATGGCCAGGGTTCGTCGACCCAGGTCCACCTGTTTTTTACGTCAACATCATACATATTAATCGGTCCGTAACATTTAGTATATTCCTCAACAGCTTCATTCCTTACTCGTTCTACCTTTTGCCAATGGTCTAAGGCTTCCTGATCGGTAGGGTGGGTATCCAGAAATAATCTGAGATCATCTAGTACAAAGCTTGTCGCTGTAATACAGGCAAATAATTTTTCCCTATTGTTTACTTCCATACTACTTACAACCCCTTCCATACCAGTCTAGATCCAAATCCTTAAATAAGGTTCCATTGGCCAGAGCAATAAACTCATTTTCGTAGAGATTCTCGAAGCATTGCCAGGGAACATAACACATTCCGAGTGGAAGACCTCTCAGATCAAAATCAATCTCATCACAGTCCAATCTCTTATCGCAATCCGGCCTTCTATCGCAATCTGGCCTCCTATCGCAATCCGGCCTCCTATTGCAACCCTCTTCTGGAGTATATCCTCTTAATGCATCTTCACAAACAGGATTATTTGCCCGATATGGTGAAACATTTCTATTGTACCTGTTCCCCATATTGCTGCGGTACATCCGTCTATCCATAAATAGTCTCCTTTCATGTATTGATGAACAGCTAAAAGATATAGCTTTATTGCTCTATATATATTATGAACCAAGGACAATTCTGTGCCTGTATGTGTACCGAATACAGACATAAAAAAGAGTACTGCTAAGTTGCATATATCATTTTGTAGAAATAGAGTATTTATACCTTTCAAATGATTGACAATAAAACCGATTTAATATAATATTTAACTAGTAAGTTGAACCAAAAATCTGTTATAGCGGCAGAGGAGTGTGCGCAGAGTGTATCATTTTATAATTAACCCAAAATCCAGTTCAGGCAAAGGAATTCGTTATTGGTGGTCGGTGAAGAATGAGTTAGACCAAAAAGAAGTTCCTTATGTGGCATATTTTACAAAATATGAAAATCATGCTTCAGAACTGGCTTCACAGATATGTAGCAGTAATACTGGTGTAAAAAACATTGTGGTGCTTGGAGGCGACGGTACCATGAATGAGGTTATCAATGGTATTACAAGTTTTGACGAAGTAATTCTGGGCTATATTCCCTCCGGCTCAAGTAATGATCTGGCAAGAAGCCTTAATATTCCGAAGGATCCGATTAAAGCTTTATCCAATGTCTTGAAACCAACGAGATTCAAATACCTAGACCACGGCGTGATAAGCTTCAAAGATTCAGAAACCGTTCCACACAAATTTGCCTGTTCCAGTGGGTTTGGATATGATGCTAATGTATGTAAAGAGGTCCAAGCTTCCCCAATGAAGAAGAGGTTGAATCGCTTCGGTGCAGGAAAGCTTATCTACCTAGCCATTGCCTTTAAGCAAGTAATTAGCTTTAAATATATGGATGCAACTGTAATTCTTGATGGCATTAAAAAAGACACCTATAAGAATGTATTCCAGGTGTCTGCAATGATTCATAAATATGAGGGTGGAGGCCTCTTAATGGCTCCTGATGCTAATCCATGTGACGGACTCCTTAGTGTCTGTTTAGTCCATGGGTTAAGTCGTTTCAAGGTGTTTATGCTTTTACCCACCATAATATTGGGCAAGCACGTTCGATTTAAGGGAGTGGAATCCTTCCAATGTACCAATATTGAGATTATCTCAAACCAAATTGCTGCAGTACATACAGACGGCGAGGTACCAGCAACCTGTTCCCATATTACAGCCAGTTGTATTCCCGGACAGATAAGGATGATTTTATAACGAAAGCAGGTGTAGCGATGCAAAAGCATTCCCATATAGAGGTATCTTCATGGATTGTAATCCTGGGTATCCTAACAATACTGACACAGTTCACGGCATATTATTTCTTTTCATCTGTATATATAGTAATAGGAATCTCCAGCCTTATTCTTGTCATATGTACCCATATCCTACTAGAGCAATCTCTATCATACGAGTCCTCCTTCACCTATACCCTGCTAATACTGTTTATCTCATTAGTCATTACGCTTCTGGCTTTTTTTGGAAAGGAACAGGAGCTGATTTCATATACTGATATTCTACTTGGTATAGTTGCTTTAAATTGGTTCATTCCAATCCTTCACTGCTATATACGTAACATGTTTGAATATAGTACCCATGTAGAGAATTTCAATGTTTTTTTCCGTAATAGTAGCATCATCTTCATCGTGTTCTATACCGGCTTTTTAATTTATGCATTTTTTGCTAAGGATGCTTTTCCCTGGGCATACCGTGCAGTTGCCGAACAGGCTAACTTTACACCCTTCTGGTCCGTTGCCACACAAATTGAAGATTACCTGAACAAGATGATTCCCCTTAGTGATATATTCACCTATCTGGCCAGCCGCATCTTCATATATGTACCCTATGGTTATTATAGCACCCTGCTTCTTCACAGACAGCCACGAGTGCTTCGTTTTGTTATTCTATTGTTGCTACCGGTTATCATAGAACTGCTTCAGTTTATTCTCATCCCTACCAGGTGTGATATAGATGATATTATATATGCCTTAATCGGCGGGTTATTCGGAGCTTTATGGTTTTATCTGAACAATTTTATCTTCCGGATGATTTCCGGAAAGAACTTTTTGGCAAAGAACTCCGATTACCGGTACTCCAAAAGCTCACTGCATTTCTAATCTGCTATTATGCTTCTAGTTTCATCCCAGAAAGTATCCAGGATACCTCTCATGTTTACCTGGGTAACTGGACTAAATGGAAACCATTCCTTAGGAAACAGATTATAGTACTGTGGCTGTGTGAACCTATCATCCAGCAGCAGGATTGCACCACGGTCCTCTATTGTGCGGATTACTCTACCCGCAGATTGGAGGACTTTATTCATTCCCTGATAAAGATACGCATAGTCAAAGCCTTTACCATTTCTTTGATCAAAATATCCCCGAAATAACTCTCTCTCATTACATACCATCGGAAGTCCGGTGCCCACGATAACTGCCCCGATCAAACGATTATTCTTCAAATCAATTCCCTCACTAAAGATTCCCCCCATAACACAGAAGCCTATCCTGCTTTCCTGTGGATCTTCGATAAATTCTTCAAGAAATCGTTCTTTCTCTACTTCTTTCATGCTACTTGTTTGTACTACCAAGCCTTCAAGCTCTTCACCAGCCATCTCTGCTACGGTCTGCAACATCTGGTAGGAAGGGAAGAAAACTATATAATTTCCGGTCCTTGCACCTGTAAAGTCCTTAATATAATCCAGTATCTTCTTATACTCCTTCTCATTCCTACGGCTATACTTTGTGCTGACATCTGAGCCAACTAAAATCACTCGGTTTTCAGTTAGGAAAGAAGAGGGTGCATATACAGCATAATCTTCCTTCTTACCTCCTAACTGTTCCATATAATAATTAATGGGTAGCAGGGTTGCAGAAAACATGACTGCACTCCTACCTCGTTCCATACAGGTCAGCAGATTTTTGGAGGGATCCATGCACTGTAGCTTGAGGCGGAAATGATTTTCCTCTTCATAATCAGTATATATAATGTAGTTCTCATCATGTATCTCATACATATTTAAGAAATGGCGGACATCCAAATATAACCTAATGACCTCCTCCCTGCCTTCGGGTATAAAACCCTCCTGTATAAATAACTCCAGTTCTGCCATTAACCCCATCAGATGCATGGCAAATCCGTCAACGTTCTCTAATACCTCAAATTCATCACATTCTCTGCGAAGCTTTAGAAGATCATTGTTGCAGCTGTCGAGATGTTTTGCAAGTTTAGAACTTTTATCCTTCACTATTCTCTTAATTTCAAGAAAGCTTTCCTTATATAATATTGCGCTGTACATCTCCCTGGCCCTATCCACGAGATTATGGGCCTCGTCAATTAAAAACACATAGTCATTTGGTTTGTCGTTACCAAAAAACCTTCGAAGATATACGTTCGGATCAAAGACATAATTGTAATCACAAATCACAGCATCTGCCCACAGGGTCACATCCAGACACATTTCAAAAGGGCAGACACAGTGTTTCTCAGCATAGGAACTAATGAGCTCCCTTGATATCTTATTCTCGTTCGTCAGGAGATCATAGACAGCATCATTTACACGGTCAAAGAAACCTTTTGCTCTGTTACAGGAACCCGGGTTACAGTCCGGCTTATCAAGGATACAGACTTTATCTTTTGCAGTAATAGTAACTACCTTAAGGGGAAGTCCATTATCTTCTAGAAGGCGGAAGGTATCCTCGGCGACAGTTCGGGTAATCGTCTTAGCCGTAAGATAAAATATCTTTTCCGTAATACCCTCTCCCATCGCCTTTACGGAGGGGAATACAGTTGATATAGTCTTTCCAACCCCGGTAGGAGCTTCAATAAAGAGCTTCTTCTTACGCAGGATCGTCTTATAAACACCGGTAACCAAATCTTTTTGACCCTCCCTATACAGAAAGGGGAAGTCCATTGACTTAATGGCATTGTTCCTCTTCTCGGTCCATTTACTCTGCCAGACAGCCCATTTTGCATATTCAGTTGTCAGATGATCAAACCACTCTGTTAACTCTACCAGGGACAGAGTCTCCTCAAAATACTTGATTTGCTCTGTCTCAAGATTTGCATAGGTCAAACGAACTCCGATTCGCGAATGTCCGTATTTTGTTGCATATATGAAAGCATAGCACATCGCCTGAGCCCTATGAACCCCCACGGGTTCGGTCAGGTGAGAAAGCTCCATATAAACACCCTTAATCTCATCTATAATTATCTCAGGAGGGTTCATTTCCTCCTCCTCAAAGACGAGTACAGAAAAATCCTCCTTGATTGTGCTATTCGCTATAACTCCATCCGCTCTCCCCTCAACGGTAAGTTCGAAGGATGTACCCTCCCAGGATACCGATACGGTTATACTTAATGGTACCTCAGCCGTATAGTCCGTTCCCATCTGTTTCTGTAATTTACGGTGCAGCCTACTTCCAGCCTGCATGGCATCGGTCTCGTTCCGAGTCCGGGTGTTATCCAAGTCTCCAGAACGAAGGATGAATTCAACCAGGTTTCTTACTGATATTCTGATGTTTGGGTAATTTTCAGCCATTATCTCCTCCGTATTAAAGCAGGGCTGTTACAAAACAACAGCCCTTTTTGCAAGCTAGCTTGCATTTCTCACTATGTTTTCATTATAACATAACAAACGTTTGTTGTTCATCCTTTATTCATATAAATTTTTATGTTTTTTTATTGCATTTTTATCCTCAATCTGATACATTCTAGTTGTGTATCTCTATTCTCTATAGAAGATACTCTGGATTGCCCACATCCCGTGGTCAACCTCTAACAAGTTGAATTTCAACTCAAGTTCACTTGTCATTAAATATAAAAAGCGAGGTAGTATTATGAGCGAGCACAAACACGACGATAGCTGCGGTTGCGGACATGATCACGAGTTTGATTCCATTACATTATCATTGGATGATGGTACAGAGTTAAATTGCGCTGTATTGGACATTTTCACTGTAACTGGTAAGGATTATATTGCACTTCAACCCGAAGAAGGCGAAGAAGATGACGACAACGTATTCCTGTATCGCTATATTGAGGAGGAGAATGGGGAACCCCAGCTCTTAAACATTGAAGATGATGATGAGTTCGAAGCAGTAACGGACGCATTTGAAGAATTATTGGATTCCGCTGAATATGATGATATGTTCGACGACGATGATGATGATGATGAAGATTCAGATGAAACGGAAGATGACGAATAAGAATAATCGAGGGTGCCACCAAGCAAAATGCTTGCTGCACCCTCTTTTTTCGTTTATTGATCTTGTTAGGGTTGGACTTCTATCTCATCAATAAAACGGGATCTAAACGTCACCTTGCTATAACGATTTTTTACACTAAGAAGGTAAAGATATTCCTTGGCTCGAGTCACTGCGACATAGAACAGGCGTCGTTCCTCCTCAATATCTGAAGGAAGAGCGGCTTTTTTATGAGGTGTAATCCCTTCATTTGCATCTATAATAAATACAGTTTCAAATTCTAAACCCTTAGAGCTGTGCATAGTTGCAATTGTCACGCTATCATTTTCTATGTGCTGCTTGACCGAAGCCTGCCGTTTCAGCTCCTGTCTATACTCCTCCATATATTCAAACCAATCTTCATAGCTTTTATAACCCTTAGCACTATCTAACAGTTCTTCTAAAATATCTAGAAGCTCCTCTACATTCATTTTCCTTATCTCGGCATACTCCTTAAGGAAGTCCTCATAACCAATTCCATGTCTGATATAATTAACCGCTGCATAGGGGCGCATCCCTGACAGTAGGGCAATATCATATTCTAACTGGGAAAGCCGTTCTAGCATCCAGTTCTTGTCCTCATAGTAATCCTTAACGCTTTCGAAATTCACCTCCGGCGTATCAAAACATTCTCTGCTGACATAACGCTTCGGGCGGTTGATAATCTGAAGGAATAGCCCTCTTTGCCTTCCTCCCATTGCAATTTTGATATAGGCGATGATATCGATTACAATCCAGTGGTCAAATATGTTTGGCAGGCTGTCCCTCATACGGAAGGGAATATTATATTCCATCAGTTTGTGAAGTAAGGATCCCGAGCCCCTATTGGTTCGTATAAGGATTGCCATATCAGAAAACATCATACCCTCTTTATTTAACCTCAAAACCTCTTCGGCCAGCATCTGGCTCTCCTCAGTAGTTGTTTCAAAGTCACGGATGGTAATATTATGTCCTTCTCCCAACACTGCCTGTACTTCCTTTATATATCGGTTATTATTATGGTTAATCAAACGGTTGGAGGCCTGGATAATATTCGCTTTAGAACGGTAATTCATATTTAGAAAGAGTTTCCCACAATCCGGATAATCCACCGGGAAATTCAACATGATTTCCGGCTTAGCACCACGAAACCGGTAAATAGACTGGTCATCATCCCCGACCACAAATAGATTGTTTTGAGGTGCCGCCAGTAGACGTATGATATCATATTGTACCTTATTAATATCCTGGAACTCATCAATTAAAATATAACGATATTTATTTTGCCAGCCTGCCAGAATGTCCCCACGCTGTGATAGTAGCTCATAACAAAGAAGAAGCATATCTTCGAAGTCTATACGATTCGCGCTCCTAAGTTTTTGGTTATATTCTGTATATAGCGTGCGGAACATCTCGTCAGCACAATTGATGGAATAATAATTTACTAGATCTATCTGATTACTCTTCACCAGACTGATTTCTGATAGCAGCTCTGATATAAAGTCCTTCTCATCTTCATATTCCAGCTGAAGATTATGGATAATCTCCTTCAGGTAGAAGAGTCTCTCGTCTTCCCTAATGATATTCCCGGAATTTAAGTGATACGCATGCTTTAGTATTGTAAAGAAAATCGCATGAAAGGTTCCAAAGCTTACCTTCGTCCTATCAGTTCCCATACCTCTCATAAAACGCCCCCTCATCTCGCTGGTGGCAGCTTTAGTAAAAGTAATTACAAGGATATTATCCTCCCTAATGTGATGCTCTCTGATTAAATACTTTGTTCTTTCTGTAATGACTAAGGTTTTCCCTGACCCTGGGCCTGCGAGTACTAGCATCGGGCCATCTTTATGCAAAACCGCCTGTTTTTGAACCTGATTCATCTGCATATTGTTATGATAGCTTCTCAATTGCTACTCTGATTCTATTCAAACTCTCTTCCTTACCAAGGATGTTCATAATCTCATACGCTCCGCCCGGAGTTGACTGTTTACCTGAAACCGCAGTTCTGATAGGCCATAAACCCTGTCCATTCTTAATACCCCTCTCAGCGATATAGGACATTATTACAGTCTCAATCTCTGCTTCAGAATATTCCTCAAGGGCTTCAAATTTAGGCAGAAGATCCTTCAATACGACTAGAGAACTCTCTGAGTCTGTCTTCATCTTCTTATGGGTATACATCTCTATATCGTAGTCCGGAAGTTTCTCAAAGAAATCAACCTTTTCACCGATGTCTGTCAGTGTCTCTACTCTTGTCTTGATCAAGGCGGCAATCTTTGTATAATCTAGATTCTTCTTGACCACTTCTTTGATATATGGAATTGCTAAGTCATTAAACTTCTCAACCTCCATGTTCTTAAGGTACTCACCGTTCATCCAACGAAGCTTTACCATATCAAATACCGCAGGAGCTTTATTGATATGTCGATAGTCAAACTCGCGTGTCAAATCCTCAAGGGACATGATTTCAGTATTGTTGGGTGAACTCCATCCCAGTAATGACACAAAATTAATTATAGCCTCTGATATAAAGCCCTGCTCCAGTAGATCCTCATAGGAGGCATGGCCACTACGCTTACTGAGTTTCTTATGCTCTTCATTCGTAATTAATGGTAAATGAATATATACCGGCTCCTCCCAGCCAAAATCCTGGTACAGCCTTGTATATTTGGGGGTAGAAGACAGATATTCATTGCCTCTTACCACATGCGTTATCTTCATAAGGTGATCATCCACAACATTAGCAAAATTGTAGGTCGGGTAACCATCTGATTTAATTAAAACCATATCATCCAATTCTTCATTATCCACGGTAATATCTCCAAAGATCTCATCATGGAAGGTGGTGGAGCCTTCAACCGGGTTGTTTTGGCGGATGACATATGGAATATGCAAAGCAAGTTTCTCCTCTATCTCTTCCTTAGTCAGATGGAGGCAGTGCTTATCATATTTTACAATAACCTTTACTTGCTCTTCTTCGTCCTCATCGTTATCTCCAACGATGGTTTTCAAGGACTCCAAACGTTCCTTGGTACAGAAGCAGTAATAAGCGGCTCCTTTAGCCACAAGCTCCTTCGCATATTCCAGATACATACCTGTAGCCATTCGCTCGCTCTGTACATAGGGTCCATAACCCCCGTCCTTATCAGGTCCTTCGTCATGCAGCAGTCCGGTACCCTTCATGGTCCGGTAAATGATATCAAGGGCACCCTCAACATAACGTCCTTGATCGGTATCCTCTATTCTCAAAATGAAGGTTCCATTTTCATGCTTTGCAATCAAATACTCATATAATGCAGTTCTTAAATTTCCGACATGCATTTTACCTGTCGGACTCGGTGCGTATCTTGTTCTTATTCCACTCATATTTAAACTTCCCTTCTGTTTTAGTATACTTCTAAGAAACTTCTTACCCACTCATAGTCACTTAAATCACCGTTTAGATAATTCAGTGTGGCCGGATTAGCCAAAATATTATTAATTACAAGCGACATAAAAATCAAACATGCAATCAAAAAAATGATGGTTGCCCTAGCCCAATTTTTCTTGGTTTTTGATATATTACTGGCAAATGACCAATAAATCAGCATTATCATAAAAAGTAA
>DATESP010000187.1:0-5273 GCA_035270645.1 Mobilitalea sp.
ATAAAACTGTTACTGTTCACTCGTACCTCGTTCACAGCAACAATTATGCACACAAAGTGCAAAAAGAGCACTTTGGCGCATGAAGTTCTCGGGTTTTACTTGCGTAAAACACCTCGCGCTGACTAACGAGTGAACAGTAACATAAAACTCACACCAGTATAAATATAGAGCATCCTCACAAAGCGGATTATTTAGCATAGTACACTTTGGAAGTGGTGCGTTAATCAGTAAATAGCTTCTGGTAAGTGCGCTTATCCTGCAATGCCGCGGTAAGATCAACCAGCTTGGTCGTATCACCAATCAAAATAACACCTACGAGACGATCGTCAACAAAATAGTATTTCTCAAAGTTCTTCCCAGCTTCATCTCTTATTGTCTTAGTCCTATACTGAAGTTCTGGATTCTTTCCGTTATCTCCTGCAGCAAATAATGCAGTATTCATCCCTTCAAAGGTCAGTGCAGCAGGAATTATTTCATAGGACAGTGCATCACCTGCTGCATTTGCTCCGGCAAGCTTACCCATCTCCAAGGCCTGAGACCAGATGGCATAGTTGATACCTTGATATTCGGCGCAATCACCACAGGCATAGATATAAGGGTCACTGGTTTCCAGCTTATCGTTTACTACAACAGCACGCTTAATCTCAATCCCAGCTTCTTTGGCTATTATTGCATTTGCCCGGATACCACAGGATATTATTACGAGATCGGCCGGGAAAATCTCGCCGCTCTCCAGCTTGACTCCGGTTACTGACTCGTCACCTGTTATCTCAGTAATATTTGCATTTATGCAAAATCCAATATTAGCACCACGTATTAACTCTCCAAGAAGTTCTCCTGCTTCATCATCTAATTGACGTACCATCAACTTATCGGCGCTCTCCAATACTGTGACATTACTGAATTTACTCATCTCCCATGCAGCTTCCAATCCAAGTACTCCGCCACCGATTACCACCGTGTTCTTAACCTTTGGCTGCAATTCCCTGATTTTCATTACATCTGCTATATTTCGTATTGCTATTACCTCCGGTTTGTTGGTACCTGAAAAAGGGGGGATAAAGCACTCAGCTCCCAGAGCGTAGATACATTTGTCGTAATTTAATTGGGTACCATCTGTGAAGATAACTGCTTTATTCACAGGGTCAAGCATTTCTATGCCGATTCCCAATATATTTGTGATATTGTTATTCTGGTACCAGTCATTATCATGAATTTCAATCTCCTCAGCACTAAGCAATGTACTTAAAGCCTTTGTTAGCATGGGACGGTTATAGCTGAGGACCGACTCATTGGATATCATAGTTATAGAGCATGTTGAATTTCTTTCCCGGATAGCTTCCGCTGCGCTAATTCCCGCAGCCCCATTACCCAATATAACAAATACCTCGCTAGTATCCTTAGAAAAGCTTGTCTGCTCTTCCTCATATGGGACAAAGAACTCCCTACCGACACCGCATACCGGACAAATATCAAGTGATGAATCGAAGATATCACCGCATACAAGACATTTTACCAGGCTGCGTCCACCCTTTTTTTCACTACCCTCATTCATTCTATAGTACCTCCTATATTTTATCTCTTTCAGAGAAGACTCCCACTTCTGTAAATGGTAAGTTAATCAAATTAGAATCAGAACGTTAAGGCATCCTTACTCCCTTAGAAGCAACCAATAATTCATACCATTCACCGCCAAGTCCCATAGTTCCATATATCAGATATTGTTCCGGTAAAATCACTTTATTTTGCATAAAATAATCCCGCCCTTCTATGGATGTGACTATTTGTTCCTCCATAAACATATTATACCACAAACCGATACTTATAAACCAATAAAAATCAACCCAAGAATACTTTCCTTAGTCAAGATTTACGATAATATTGAGGTGCGGGATTTCCTACTCATTGTATAATAGTCTACTCAAACTGTGAATTATATAGTCTATAATAAAACCCCTTTCGATCCATTAATTCTGTATGGGTTCCCTGTTCCACTACATTACCCTGATCAACAACCAAAATATTATCCGCTCCTTGTATTGTGGACAGTCGGTGGGCAATGACAAAACAGGTTTTATGCTCCATTAACCTACGCATGGCTTTCTGGATTTTAATCTCTGTTCTGGTGTCAACATTAGATGTCGCTTCATCAAGAATTAACATCTTCGCCTCCAATAGCATGGCTCTTGCAATGGTTAGCAGCTGTTTCTGACCCTTAGAGATGTTCATCCCATCCTCATTGACGATTGTATCATACCCCTCTGGAAGTCTCTTGATATAGTTATGCATACCAGTCATCTTTGCAGCTTCAACAACCTCTTCTAAGGTTGCACCCTCTTTACCATAAGCGATGTTTTCAAAGATAGTTCCTGCAAATAACCAGGTGTCCTGAAGAACCATGGCATAGGCTTTACGAAGGCTTTTTCTAGTCAGATCTCTGGTTTCATTATTATCTATAAATATATCACCATCCCATACATCGTAAAATCTCATAAGAAGATTTATTATGGTGGTCTTGCCCGCACCGGTCGGACCGACTATGGCTGTTAAACTTCCGGGTTGCGCATGAAGGAATAGATTCTTAATTATAACCTTATCTGGAAGATATCCAAATGAAACTCCTTGGATGGAGACATCGCCCCTTACCTCAAGTAGTTCCTTGGCAGCCTCCGAATCCTGTTTTTCAGGTTCCTCATCAATTAGCTTAAATACCCTTTCAGCCGCAGCTGCTGCGGATTGAAGTTCACTGATGATATTCGCGGCTTCGTTAATCGGTCCAGAGAACTTCCGGCTGTACTGCACAAAGGATGAGATATGTCCAAGCGACATCCTACCGTATAGATATAAAATCGCTCCGAATACAGTAATTAGTGACAATGACAGATTGTTTACAAAATTAACAGTTGGGCCTGTCATACTACCGTAATACTCGGCATTATAATAGGCATCCACTGTCTCTGAATTGATGCGGTCAAAACGATCCATCACTGCTGCTTCAGCAGCATATGCCTTAATCGTCTTCTGTCCTGAAACCATTTCCTCAACGAATCCATTCATTTCACCAAGCTTAGCAGAACGCTTCCGAAATAGAGGTCTTAATTTCTTAGACATGTAGCGGGTATAAATCAGGGAAATAGGTATGGTAACTAGCATAACAAGTACCAATACAGGTGAGATAACAAACATCATCACTAAGGCACCGATAATTGTAATAATACTTGCGCATATTTGAATTAGATCGGTTGACAAGGATGTATTGATTGTATCGATGTCATATGAAATCCTGCTGATTATGTCCCCAGCCTGGTTACGGTCAAAGTATCCTATAGGCAGCTCCACAAGCTTAGAAAATACATCCTCCCTCATACGGTATACCATCTTCTGGCTTAACCGGATCATTAATATGGACAGTATGTATGAGAATACCGAGGAAATAACATAGAACAATATCATCCATCCAGCATAATAGAATACTTTTTTAAACACAACAAGGCCTTTACCGGGTTCAATAGCATCAATGGCATAGCCTGAAAGCATCGGGCCTAACAGGGCAAATAGATTGCTGGCAATGGTTAGTATTATTGCCAATACTAATAACCATTTATAGCTATATATATAATTCAAAAGCCGTCCGAGTACATACCTAGTGTCCTTCGGCTTATCCGTCTTATCACTCATTCTGGATTTGCCGCCCATATTTGAATTGACTGGCATAGATTATCTCACCTCCACTGATAGCTTATATACATAAACCGTATTCATATAATCGAGATATACGGTGATAAATCACCGTCTTTTATCATGATAGCATCTGAGATTGGTAGATTTCCTGGTAAACCTCACAGCTTTCAAGAAGTTCCTCATGAGTTCCATAACCTACTGTCTGACCATCTTCAATGACAAGAATATGGTTCAGCTTCATCACAGAACTGATTCTCTGTGCAATCACGATACTCGTCGTACCCTTGTAGTTTTCCCTGATAGCCTTCCTAAGGAGCGAATCCGTCTTGAAATCCAGAGCACTGGAGGAGTCATCTAGTATCAGAATCTCAGGTTCCCCGGCTAATGCCCTGGAAACAAGTAGCCTCTGCTTCTGCCCTCCGCTTAGATTGCTTCCCTTTATTGAAAGTCTAAACTCCAGACTATCCTCCAACCCGGATATAAACTCTGCTGCCTGGGCATCCTCTATAGCTTCCCGCACCCGCTCTACAGGCAGCTCTCTACCCAAATTAATATTTTCATAAATACGATCTGCAAATAGTACATCATTCTGAAACACAACTCCAAATTTTCTGCGAAGCTCCTGTTTATCGAAGCATCTCACATCCTGTCCGTCGATTGCTATATTTCCTTCGTTGACATCGTAAAACCTCATCAGAAGGTTGACTAAGGTAGTCTTCCCCGAACCCGTGGAACCGATAATTCCAAGGCTTTCCCCCTTCTTAATCCCAAAATCAATATCCGTAATACAGGGTTCTGTGGTATAGGAAAAGGTTACATGGTTAAATCTGATATGATAATCCGCCTGCTGAATATCGGAAGGATGTACCAGTTCATCTTCTTGTTGAAAAAGTTCATCCTTTTGTTGAAATGGTTCATCCTTTTGTTGAAAAGGTTCAAAATTATGAACCTGTAAATCCTCTTCTGTATCTAATACTTCGGCTATACGGTCAGCCGATGCGCTTGCTTTAGAATAGATTACGAAGATTCTGGTTATTGCCATTACAGCCTGTAACATAATTGCAAAATATGACAGAAAGGCAACAATCTTACCGGGTTGGGAAGCACCGATATTAACACGGAAGGCACCTACGATTACCACCAGAGTAAGACCGATATTTAGCAGGAGATTCATGACTGGATTTGAAATTGCCATAATAGTGCCTGCTTTGAGTTCCTTAGCAACTACCTCACTATTCACCTCGCTGAATCGATTCTTCTCATACTGGGTTTTAGACAATGCCTTAATTACACGGACACCAGTGATATTCTCTCTCACTACCCGTACCAATTTATCCGCTGATAGCTGGAGCTTAGTATATAAGGGAATACCTTTCTTAGAGACTACAAACACCACAAATCCCAGAAATGGAAGCATACCGGCCAATACCAGTGTAAGTACCGGCTCCAAGGTGCTGGTAATCACAGTTCCACCGATTAACAGAATCGGAGCTCGAACGCCAATCCGCTGCATCATACCTATCATATTATGTACATTATAAGTATCTGAGGTCAGCCTAGCTTCCAAGGAGGGTACTGTAAAATGATCCAAC
>DATESP010000188.1:0-5496 GCA_035270645.1 Mobilitalea sp.
AATCAATGCAGGATGATGAGTTAAATATTCCAAAGCATGTGGCAATCATAATGGATGGTAATGGCAGATGGGCCAAAAAGCGTAGGATGCCTAGAAATTATGGTCATACGCAGGGAAGCAAGGTTATAGAGAAGATTTGTGAGGATGCCTACAAGATTGGTATAAAATATCTTACAGTTTACGCCTTCTCTACTGAAAACTGGAGGAGACCTAAGGAAGAGGTTGATGCTCTTATGAAGATTCTTAAGAGCTACCTTGCAACGAGTGTCAAGACCAGTGCAAAGAATAATATGCGGATACGAGTTATTGGCGATATATCAATGTTATCAGAGAGTATCAAGAGTAGTATTGAGCAGCTTCATGAGGCATCAAAGCTTAATACAGGACTTAATTTTCAGGTAGCAATTAACTACGGAAGCAGGGATGAGATTCTTCGCGCGGCTCGAGCAATAGCCAAGGATGCTAAGGACGGGGTAATCTCAGTTGATGATATAAATGAAACCTTATTTGAAGGATATCTGGATACCACGGATATTCCAGAGCCGGACCTCTTGATTCGCACTAGCGGAGAGCAGAGGCTATCTAACTTCCTACTGTGGCAGTCAGCCTATGCCGAGCTATATTTTACAGAGGTACTTTGGCCGGATTTTAATAAGGCAGAATTAGTGAAAGCAGTAGAACACTACAGTAGTAGAAGAAGAAAGTTTGGTGCTATTTCTTAATAGAAAGGCAAAAGGGAGGCAGAATATGTTTAAGGTAAGATTACGCAGTAGCATAATAATAATAACACTCACTATTCTATGTGTTGTAATGGGTGATAACTTGCTCTTTGCCACAGCAGGAATTATTTCCCTGATTGGAATGATGGAATTATACCGAATTGTCAAAGTGAATAAAGCATTGCCCGGAATTCTTGGCTATCTGGCCGGAATTTCTTATTATTTCCTGATTTATTTTAAATGGAATGAGTATCTGGTGCTTTTGTTTATCGTATTTCTTATGCTTTTAATGATGATTTACGTATTTAGCTATCCTAAATTCCAAATTGAACAGATCGCCATCGTATTCTTTGGCTTATTTTACGTTAGTATTATGCTATCGTACATATATCAGGTACGAATTCTAGAGGATGGAGCCTTACTAGTCTGGCTGATCTTTATCGGTGCCTGGGGTTCTGATACCTGTGCTTATTGTGTGGGAATGCTGATCGGAAAGCGTAAGATATTCCCACGGTTGAGCCCGAAGAAATCCTTAGAGGGCTGTATCGGTGGAGTAGTCGGTGCTGCACTTATCGGCTTCATATATGCTACGATATTTAAGGGAGATATAACAGGAATTGATAACCCACAGTTTGTATTTGCAATTATAGGAGCTTGCTCCAGTGTAATTTCGCAGATTGGAGATCTGGCCGCTTCTGCGATTAAGAGAAATCACGATATCAAGGATTACAGTAATATGATACCCGGGCATGGCGGAATATTGGACCGGTTTGACAGTATCATTTTCACGGCTCCAGTGGTATATTATTTAGCAGAGATACTATATAAATTATAATCATTATTGTACAGGAATTGATTACTTTACGATAAAACGATCCACTAAGCGAACAGAGTCAGCATTTTCATGACGCACTTTGGAGATAAGGAGTGTGTAATATTAAGCTGTAGTTGATTAGGATGTAGGATATATAAGTAAGGAAGGCTTTTATGGAGGATATAATGAAGAAAATAGCTATACTTGGCTCCACAGGTTCAATCGGAACCCAAACACTTGACATCGTAAGAGAGCATAAAGAGCTGAAGGTAACCGCTCTGGCTGCAGGTAGCAATATCGAGCTCTTGGAGCAGCAGATTAGAGAATTTAAGCCAAGTCTGGTATGTGTTTATAATGAGGATAAAGCGAAGCTTCTTCGGGACAGGGTAAAGGATATTCAGGTTAAGATTCTAACCGGTATGGAAGGAAATATAGCCTGTGCGACCCAGCCAGAGGCTGAGACTGTCCTGACTGCCATGGTCGGAATGATAGGTATCCTTCCGACGATTGAAGCAATTAAAGCCGGCAAGGATATTGCTCTTGCCAATAAAGAAACCTTAGTCACTGCAGGTCATATCATTATGCCTTTGATTAAAGAGAAGCAGGTATCCTTACTTCCTGTGGACAGCGAGCATTCTGCGATATTTCAATCCTTAAATGGAGAAGAGAAGCATTCGGCATATAAGATCTGGCTTACGGCTTCAGGTGGGCCCTTTCGTGGGAAGAAACCTTCTGAGCTTGCTGCCAAGAAAGCCTCAGATGCACTGAAGCATCCGAACTGGTCCATGGGAGCTAAGATTACTATAGATTCCGCTACGATGGTGAATAAGGGACTGGAGGTAATGGAAGCCTCCTGGTTATTTGGTCTGCCAGTGGATAGAATTCAGGTAGTAGTACATCCTCAGAGTATCATCCATTCCATGGTGGAATATGTAGATGGTAGTATAATTGCTCAGCTGGGCATACCGGACATGCGGCTACCAATTCAATATGCTTTATTCTACCCAAGTAGAAAAGAACTGATTAAAGGTGAGAGAGTAGACTTTATAAAGCTTGGACAGCTTACCTTTGAAGAGCCAGATATAGATACCTTCTATGGGCTTAAGCTTGGTCTCACGGCTGGACGTATAGGAGGAAGCTTGCCCACCGTATACAATGCAGCAAATGAATGGGCTGTTGCCAGATTCTTAGAAGGCAAGATTGGATTTAATGACATTCCTGCTATTATCGGTGAGGCTATGAAGCATCACCAATTGCTTCAATGTCCATCACTTAATGAAATTCTGAATACAGAGATACAGACATATGATTTTGTAAGAGAACTTACAAGCGCCGGAATTAAGAGATAACGATAACTGTACGCCAAGGTGTATGGACATCTCCGGACAACAGAAAGGATTAAATCTATGAGTATTGTAGCAGCTATATTGATATTAGGATTAATTATATTTATACATGAATTAGGGCATTTCCTTCTTGCCAAGAAGAATGGGATCACAGTTACGGAGTTTTCCTTGGGAATGGGTCCGAGACTGGCGACCTTCGTAAAAAATGGAACCCGTTACTCACTAAAACTATTTCCAATCGGCGGCTCTTGCATGATGCTGGGCGAGGACGATACTGTAGAAGATGAGGGTGCATTTAATAAGAAGGGGGTATGGGCTAGATTCTCCGTTATCATAGCAGGAGCTTTATTTAACTTTATACTCGCATTTGTACTTGCATTGATTGTAATCGGTAGCCACGGAGTGGATTATGCGGACATAACTGAGGTTACTGAGGATACATCTGTATCCCGAGCTGGCCTTAAAGTGGGAGATAGAATTACGGAGATCAACGGAAATACTATTCATTTTAACAAGGAAGTTAGACTGTTCTTTCTATTAAATGAAGTGACAGAGAAACCAATTTCGATAAGTTACATCAGGGATGGTAAAGAGTATGATGCAAAACTCCTCCCTGAGGCTATGTTAAAATACCGTTTGGGGTTTACCTATAGCAACGCGGACACTGCAGAAATTGCCGAAATTGATGAGGGCTTTCCTCTGGCTGAGCAAGGAGTTAAGGCTGGGGATATCATTACAAATGTAAATGGTACAGAGATTAATAGTGGAGCAGATCTTGGGAATTATTTTAGTAAAAACCCATTATCTGATCAACCTGTTACCATAACCTATGAGCACAAGGGCGAAACAAAGGTGGTTACAGCAACTCCAAAGTACGACACCGAAACCTATAACATAAATCTGCATATGTATGGCGGATATACTAAGGTCTCAGCCTTTGATACAGTAAAATGCAGTGTCTATGAATTGAAATATAATATAAATTCTACAATCAAAAGTCTTATGTTATTAGTTAGTGGTAAGATTAAAGCAGATGAGATAGCAGGACCGGTGGGTATAGTAAATGTTGTTGACGATGTGGTCAGCGAATCCAAAGAATATGGTCTCGGGCTGAAGGATATTCTTCTAAACTTATCAGCGTTGGCTATCTTAATTAGCGCCAACTTAGGTGTTATGAATCTACTTCCGCTACCGGCATTAGATGGTGGCAGATTGGTATTTATTATTATTGAGGCTATCAGGGGGAAGGCGGTTCCTAAGGAGAAAGAAGCCATGGTACATTTCGTTGGCTTTGTGCTTCTGATGTTTCTGATGGTGTTTGTCCTGTATAATGACATAAGGAATATCCTTTTATAGAAGTGTGAAAATAATTTTGAAAAGACCATAATTATTCGAAGAACCCCCTAATGAGATTCCTAATGTGTGCGATTACAGCACACATTGGAAATCTATTATGAGTTTCTTCTATTATTTGAGATGCCGCAGAGCGGCATCATGTATGGAAGTATTCGCTTAGGAGGTTTATATGTATCGAGATAATACGAAGGTAATTAGGATCGGAGACAGGGTAATAGGTGGAGGTAACCCCATACTTATTCAGTCGATGACCAATACTAGAACTGAGGATGTCAAGGCCACATTAGAGCAGATTAATAAGCTGACTGAGGCTGGCTGTGATATTATCCGTTGTGCAGTTCCGTCGATGGAGGCAGCACAGGCTTTCTCTGAGATTAAGAAGAATATAACGATTCCCCTGGTGGCTGATATACATTTTGATTATCGGCTTGCTATTGCAGCCATGGAGAACGGTGCAGATAAGATTAGGATTAACCCTGGCAATATCGGTAAAGATGAGAAGCTTAGGGCAGTGGTAACCGTAGCAAAGGAACGTAATATATCGATTCGAGTTGGGGTGAACTCAGGCTCACTTGAGAAGGAAGTGATTGCCAAATACGGCAGAGTTACAGCTGAAGGACTGGTTGAAAGCGCTCTCGATAAGGTAGGACGGATTGAGGATATGGGCTATGACCAGATGGTTATCAGCATTAAGTCCTCGGATGTCATGATGTGTATTAAGGCACATGAATTAATCGCGAAGCAGAGTAATTACCCTCTTCATGTCGGAATAACAGAGGCGGGAACAGTGAATGCAGGCAATATCAAGTCAGCCATTGGTCTTGGAGTCATATTATATCAAGGGATTGGTGATACGATTCGTGTATCCCTTACCGGAGATCCGCTGGAGGAGATTAAGTCAGCCAAGCGGATTCTGAAGACCCTGGGATTTCGTACGGGAGGAATCGAGGTAGTATCCTGTCCGACCTGCGGAAGAACTCAGATCGATCTAATTAAGCTGGCATGTGAGGTAGAAGAGCTGGTGGAAGACTATGATTTGGATATTAAAGTCGCAGTCATGGGTTGTGCCGTAAATGGACCAGGAGAAGCCAGGGAGGCAGACATAGGTATCGCCGGAGGAATAGGAGAAGGCTTGCTGATTAAGAAGGGTGAGATTATACGTAAGGTGCCCGAGGATCAGCTACTGAACACATTAAGAGAAGAACTGGGTAACTGGAAGTAGATCAAGGTGCATTCATATGGAGAACTTAGGAACAGGCAT
>DATESP010000189.1:0-6765 GCA_035270645.1 Mobilitalea sp.
GGAGTACACTGAACCAGCTAGAGAAGCAGGAAAGGTGTACTCCTTATTAATCTTTCAAAACAAGAATATTAATTTAAACAGCATCATTTTTCTGTGCTACGAAGCTTACCCAGTCTCCCATGCGGATAACCTCAATAATCATAAATTGATTATTTCGAAGCGCTTGTTCTACAGCTGTCTCCTTCGTGTTGATAATGCCTGAGCTGATAAATATTCCTCCTGGTTTCATGTTCTCTCCAATCACTGCTGATAAGGGAATAATGACATCAGCAAGAATATTGGCAACAACAAGGTCAAAATGGTCCTTTCCGACCATTTCCCTGAAGCTTACATCCTCGATGATGTTACCTGTTATGAAGGAAATCCCATTATAAGAAGTATCTCCTACTGAAGTTTTTACCGTACTTTTTAGTTCCATAGCTGCAATCTTATTAACTCCAGCGTTCTCGATTGCCGAATCAGTAGCCAAGGGATCGATATCAATACCCAATACCTCCGCAGCACCGAGTTTCTTCGCAATGATAGATAAAATACCACTTCCGCTACCCGCATCAAGAACAGCAAAACCTGGTTTCATATATTTTTTCAGACTTAGGATGCAGAGCTTTGTCGTCTCATGGGATCCGGTACCAAAAGAGGTCCCTGGATCGATTTCAATTACCATATCCGTATCCTTAGCATCCTTTAACTCTTCCCAGGTCGGCTTAATAACGATTGTATCATCAATACGAAAAGGCTTAAAAAATTCCTTCCAGTTATTGATCCAATCTTTATCCTCTGTCTCAGAAACCTCTATTCTCCCACTGCCTACAGATACATATTCCGATAGCTCAGCGAGTCCCTCCTTCACCTTCTCCATAATATCGCTAGAATTCTCCGAAGGATTTACATAAAAACTAACAACAGCCAAGCCGTCGTCCTCACCTAGCTCAGGAAGAAAATCAATAAACATCCGTTTCTTCTCTTCCTCCGTAATAGGTACCTTATCACTTACTTCAATTCCCTCAATACCAAGATCATTTAACATATCACTGATTAAGTCAACTGCATCAGTAGTAGTGTCTAGAGTAAATTTCGTCCATTTCATATTATACCTCATTTCAGCGGCATCTTATTGCCTTTTCCTTCACACTTCTGCGGCATCTCATTGCCTATTCCTTCACACTTTGGTATCGCATCCACTCAGTGACTGCAAATTCTGATGAACACTACTTTGCCAATAAACGAAGCTAGCCTCACAGATGAAATTAATCTTTATAATTAATCTCATCTGTGAGGCGTACTTAATTCATTATTTCCAGAATTTTTTCTTACCTTTTTCCTTCTCATTGTCATTATCTGAATTATCATCACGCTTACCGGTCATAGCCTCATCGAATTTCTTCAATAATTCCTTCTGTTCAGAATTCAATCCGGTTGGAATCTGCACCACTAGAGTAACATAATGGTCTCCTCTGACATTCTTATTTCTCAATGTCGGTACACCCTTCTCTCTTAAACGAACCTTTGTATCAGTTTGGGTTCCCGGTTTTACATTATAAATTACATCTCCATCAACTGTGCTAATCTTGATATCGCCACCCAAGGTTGCCGTCGCATATGAAATCGGAGCAGTAGAAAATATGTCATACTCCTGTCTCTGGAAGATAGGATGCCTGGATACAGTAACCTCAACAAGAAGATCACCTCTTGCCCCACCATTGGTCCCGGGCTCACCCTTACTACGTATCCTGACACTTTGACCATTGTCAATTCCTGCAGGAATAGAAACCATAATCTTCTTCTTGCTGTTGATAAATCCGGTACCATAACAATCTGAACATTTATCCTTAATTATCTTACCTGCTCCCTTACAGTCAGGGCAGGTCTGTACATTTCTTACCATACCAAATAAAGATTGTTGTGTGTATACTACCTGTCCCTTACCTCCGCACTTCTGGCAGGTATCCGCAGTAGTTCCATGCTTAGCGCCACTTCCATGACAGGTTTCGCATTCATCCTTTAGATTTAGCTCTAACTCCTTCTCTGTTCCGAATACTGCTTCATCGAAGGTTATTCTGATTGCAGTTCTAAGATTAGCTCCCTGCATCGGACCATTACTGTTACGCCTGGAGCGTCCACCGAATAGGTCGCCGAAAATATCTCCAAAAATATCTCCCATATCCATACCACTAAAATCAAAGCCTCCGGCACCACCGGCGCCACCTTCAAAAGCTGAATGTCCAAACTGATCATATTGTCTACGTTTATCAGCATCGCTAAGTATGGCATAGGCTTCAGAAGCCTCCTTAAATTTAGCCTCTGAATTTTTATCGCCGGAGTTGGTATCTGGATGGTATTTTTTAGCCAGCTGTCTGTATGCCTTTTTTAACTCATCCTCCGTCGCTGTCTTACTGACACCTAAGACCTCATAATAATCTCTTTTATCTGCCATCTTATCCTTCACCTTTCATTACTTCATAGGCAAATAGGCAGTCACAATGGACCACCTATCTGTATGCTTATTATATATCTCTTCGTAATCTGATTCATAGCGTATATCTTATCGGAAAATTATTAATCCGTCAAGTTATACTTCTTTATAATCACCATCGACAACATCATCATCATAGTTCTGGGAAGCTCCGGAATTATCTGCTCCAGACATATCAGGGCCAGCACCTGCACCAGGATTACCCTGCTCATAAAGCTTAGCAAATAATGCCTGTGCGCCTGTCATTAATTTCTCTTTTGCAGCCTTAATGTCCTCTACCTCACCCTCACTCATAACCTCGGGATTGGATTTTTCAATTAATTCCTTAAGTCTTTGCAGATCAGCTTCTACAGCCTCTTTTTCATTAGCATCAATCTTATCGCCGACCTCACTGAGAGCCTTCTCTGTCTGGAATACCATGGAATCTGCATCATTTCTTGTATCTATTGCTTCCTTACGTCTCTTATCCTGTGCCTCAAATTCAGCTGCTTCCTTAACGGCTTTATCAATATCGCCATCAGAAAGATTGGAGCTTGAGGTAATAGTGATATGCTGTTCTCTTCCGGTACCAAGATCCTTTGCAGATACACTTACAATACCATTCGCATCTATATCAAAGGTTACTTCAATCTGAGGAACACCTCTTCTTGCTGGCGGTATACCATCCAGACGAAATTGTCCAAGACTCTTGTTATCCTTAGCAAACTGTCTTTCACCCTGAACTACATTAATATCAACTGCAGTCTGATTATCGGCAGCCGTAGAGAATACCTGGCTCTTTTTTGTAGGAATAGTTGTATTTCTTTCGATTAATCTTGTTGCTACTCCACCAAGTGTTTCGATAGAAAGTGACAACGGTGTTACGTCAAGAAGAAGGATATCGCCTGCTCCAGCATCACCTGCCAGCTTACCACCTTGGATGGAAGCACCAAGTGCTACACATTCATCAGGATTAAGTGCTTTAGAAGCTTCCTGACCTGTCAACTGTTTAACCTTATCTTGAACAGCAGGGGTACGGGTGGAACCACCTACCAATAATACCTTCTTTAAATCTGCTGCTGTAATACCTGCATCTCTTAATGCGTTCTGTACTGGAGTGACAGTTCTCTCAACAAGGTCGCTGGTTAATTCATCAAATTTTGCACGTGTTAAATTCATATCAAAATGTTTTGGACCATCCTGAGTAGCTGTAATGAAAGGAAGGTTTATATTTGTTGTAGTTGCAGAGGATAATTCCTTCTTAGCCTTCTCAGCAGCTTCTCTTAATCTCTGTAATGCCATCTTATCAGTAGACAGATCCACGCCATCTGACTTCTTGAATTCATCAATCATAAAACGTGTAACTCTCTCATCAAAATCATCTCCACCGAGTCTGTTATCACCAGAAGTAGCTAATACTTCGATAACGCCGTCACCTATCTCTATTATGGAAACGTCAAAGGTACCGCCTCCAAGGTCATAAACCATTATTTTCTGTTCCTTCTCATTATCAAGACCATAAGCAAGAGCTGCAGCTGTAGGCTCATTTATAATTCTCTTTACATCAAGACCTGCGATTTTACCTGCATCCTTAGTTGCCTGTCTCTGAGCATCATTAAAATAAGCGGGAACTGTAATAACAGCTTCAGTAACCTTCTCACCAAGATAACTTTCAGCATCAGCCTTTAACTTCTGAAGAATCATTGCAGATATTTCTTGTGGTGAAAACTTCTTATCATCAATTTTAGTTTTAAAATCTGTACCCATATGTCTCTTTATGGATGAAATCGTCTTATCGGAATTCGTTACAGCCTGACGTTTTGCGGGTTCACCAACCAATCTTTCACCTGTCTTGGTAAATGCAACAACCGATGGTGTTGTTCTAGCTCCTTCTGTATTAGAAATAATAACAGGCTTTCCACCTTCCATAACAGCAACACATGAATTTGTAGTACCTAAATCAATTCCTATTATCTTACTCATATTATTTTCCTCCTATTTTATTATTGTCATATTGTTAACCATCAAAACTGCTAGAATCAAATAGTTGATTCAAGTGTTTCAGTAGTGTATATCTCTTTTTAATGCCAGGCTTCGTGGGATGCCTTTTGCTAATTCACTACCTTTACCATGCTGTGGCGTACCACACTATCACGGTACATATATCCTTTTTGGTATTCATTAGATATCACATTTTCACCCAAATTTTCATCCTCACCATGCATTACAGCATTGTGAAATACTGGGTCAAATTCCTTACCAACTGCCTCAATTGGTTTAACTCCTATTTCATCTAGGGAGGTCATCAGCTGTTTATAAATCAACTCAATGCCTTGTACAAATGCACCCTCCTTATCATTCGAAGATACCGTTCCAAGTCCCCTTTCAAAATTATCGATGATGGGAAGTAGCTTCTCAATAACACTTTTGGCGCCAATGTCAAACATCTGTGATTTTTCTTTATCGGTGCGCTTGCGAAAATTATCAAATTCTGCAATGTTTCTTAAGATTCTTTCGTTAAGTTCATCAATCTTTGCATCCTTTGCTGACAGCTCCTTGTTCTTACTGTTTCTAAATAAGGATTTTCCTGCTTTTGCTTGCTTATCAGCAGCGGGATCTTCATCAACTATTTCTTCCATAATAGCTTTATCCGATTCGCTACTGTTATTACTATCCGCCTCAGAGGGCTCATTAAATTCAATTTCACAATCTGTTACTTCTTCATTCTCAGATTTAACCTTAGGAGTTATAGTATCTATCTGTTCATCCATAGATTCCTTTGTCATATCCTTCATCTCACTCTCCTTTTCCATGGCGGCTTTCATTACTTTAATTAACTCATCCATATTATCCAATTTATTTTCTCAACCTTCCTTCTTATGTCTTCTTACTGAAGATATCATCCAGCTGTATCATCAAGGTTTGTAATGTACTTACTACTTTTTCATAATCCATTCGCTTCGGTCCGATAATTCCCACTTTACCATAGACGCCTTCTCCAATTTCATAGGTAGCCGTCACTACCGAGCAGTCCTTCATTGATTCTACAGGTGTCTCATCGCCAATATAAACTTGAATACCTCTACTATCTTCATCTTCAATCTTATCCTGTATAAATTCGGTTAACATCTTCTTCTCTTCCAGGGTATACAATAAATCAGATGCCTTACTCCGATCACTTAATTCAGGATATTTTAAGATATTGGTAGCACCAGAGGTATACATCTCAATATCATCTTCCTCCATTACTGCCTGCATAATCGCATCGAGGACATCACTAACTATTATACGATAATCACCTGCCTGCTCCTTCATCTTAGTGATGATGGGAAGATTAATTTCAGCTAGATCCAAGCCCTGCAGGAAGGTATTTAAGACTATATTTAGCTTTAACATAATCTCTTTATTTAAGGATACTGATGTTTTTATTATTTTATTCTTGACGATATTACCCTCAAATACAAGAACTGCTAATAACTGATTCTCATCTATCTCAGTCAATTGTACAAATTTAACCTTTTTCCTATATTGAGGGGTAGTAACCATGGTTGCATAATTCGTATTTACAGCCAATAGTTTGGCCACTTGCTGAAGAATGGTCTCTAACTTATCGGCTTTTTCAAAGAGAAGATTCTTCATGTCATCCACTTCCTTCAATTTATCCTTGAGAAGCAGATCAACATAGAGTCGGTAACCTTTGTCTGAGGGAATACGCCCTGCTGAGGTATGAGGTTGGATAATGAAGCCTAGCTCTTCCAAATCAGACATCTCATTCCTAATAGTCGCAGAACTTAAGTTTAGATCAGTATATTTGGAAATTGTTCTGGAACCGACTGGCTCTCCAGTCTCCAGATAATTCCGAATAATCGCCTGTAAAATCTTTAATTTTCTATCATCTAAATCCTGCATGGCGCCACCTCAATTCAAATCACCTGTAGTAACGTACCCTTTTTACATTCTTTATTGATTAGCACTCACCGAGTTCGAGTGCTAACATCTAGATATAAAATATCACTATACATATCTTTTGTCAAGATTATTTTAAAAATTAATTTAATTTTAATAATAAACCTTTTAATAATAAACCTTTTAATAATAAAGATTTGACAAAATAATTTTTATCATAATTAATCGAGTAAAAAATCAGCGAAAACCGTATTACTGATATCAATACCATGTTCCGTAAGGCAGAGATACTCTCCATTCTCGTAAAGCAATCCATTATTGATATGACGTTCTATTATCTCTTTATATATAGTGTTCAGATTAACACCAAATCTACGGTAAAACTCTTCCTGACCGACACCTCTCAT
>DATESP010000190.1:0-6462 GCA_035270645.1 Mobilitalea sp.
TTTGGCTATTGCAATGATAGCGACATTATTTAATGGGTTGGTTTTAGACACTAATGTTGCACAGGCAGAGAATGGATTAGTCCTGCACCTTAAATTCGATGGAGATATGGCTGATGCTTCCGGAACAGGTAACAACGCAGAATGTACCTATGGAAAGATCGCTTATGAGGATGGTATCTTCGGCAAGGCCGCAGTATTTAATGGTAAAAGCTATTTGGAGATTGCAGATAATGATTCACTCGACCTTAAGGAATTCACAATCTCACTCTGGGCTTATAAGACAAAGAATATGAAGCAGGACGTGGATGTGCCATATCTATATAAGGATATGGACAGTGAATACTGGTCAACTCCGTATCAGTTCTATGAGAATAGTGATAATTTGCCGGAGATATATCTACATGATAACTCATACACTATGGAAATGGATCAGTTTTATCTTGACGGTAGGTCGGTTGATATTCATAAATGGTTTCTACTAACAGCTACTTACGATGGTGATGAGGTTAGAATGTATGAGGATGGTATACTGACCAAGAAAAAAAGTGTAACCGGAACTCCTACCAACACTGTCGGCGACCTGTATATTGGAATGACGGATGGCGAGTTTTTCTATAATGGATTAATGGATGATCTTCGAATCTATGATCATGCGATATCTGCTCAAGGAGTAGTGGATTTATTTGATGCAGGTATGGCAGAGAGTCCAGAGCTGTTAACACAGAAGGACAGCCTGGTTGCACATTATAAATTTAATGGTGATACTAAGGATGCCTCTGCACTTGGGAATGATGCAGAGAAGGTTGCCGGTAAGCTAACATATATCGACGGTAAGAATGGTAAGGCTGCTAAATTCTCCAAAGCAACCTATCTGGAAGTGATTCATAACGATAGTATTGATTTTGACGAAGGTTTCACAGCAACAGGCTGGGTTAAGGTTGATAAGTATAGTAATGCTATGACACTATTTAAGAAATCAGGGGTTAGTACAACACATACCACAAATGATTATCCTTTCGCCATGTTTATGTATGATTATGAGTTTGCATTTAACTATGTTCCCTTTGAGAGACAGCCCGGGGAATTATCGTCATATTATAACGACGATAAAGAAATAATTAAAAGGTGGGTTCATTTCGGAATAACTTTTGATACTGAAGAGATTCGCTGGTATCTTAACGGTAAAATGGTTAAGAAAGAGGAGGTTTCTGATTATGCAGGAAATAGCCTGGCTCATTCCAGCGGTAATCTGATGATTGGTTCTGATGGAGAATATTTCTTTGAAGGAGCACTTGATGAATTAAAGCTATATAATTACAAATTATCAGCAGCTGAAGTAGCGGCCGATGCAAAGAATGTCGACAGTGTATCTATCAGTAAGGATAACCAGAAGAGCATCAAGGCACTGAAGGTTAAGGGAACTGTAGCACTTGCACCGAGCCGCAAATACATTGAGACAGGAAAGAGCACCAAGCTGACAGCCGGAGTAACCTATAAGACTTCCAATAAGAAGATCTTTACCGTTAGCAAGAAAGGTGTAATCACCGGTGTTAAGAAGGGGACCGCTACTTTAACAGTCACTCATGGTGCGGTTTCAAAGACCTATAAGGTTATAGTAAAATAATAGTGAAATAAAATTCAACTTGTTTAATTCTTTATTTATAAGTAATTATGGTCACTGAGTGGTCATGCTGGATTAGTACAGCATTTTAATTTTTATCGTTTTTATATTCCCCAATAAACAATGAGTTTCATAATGAAGTAATCCTACAAAAGTCATTTACTGTCTGACGATTATAGGCATTTCATTATGGGACTCATTGTTTATTTTATGTATATAATACAATTTATAGTGACAATTAGTAATTATTAATATATAATCAAATAAAGTAAATCAATTACGTTATTTAATGATGCACATATAAATGGCCAATTTAAACACCGACACTAGGAGGAATTAATATGTTTGTAGGGTTACTATCTAAAGAGGAAAAAGATAAATTTCTTAGTTTAGCATATCATATTGCTAACATTGATGGTGAGTATAGTGATAAGGAAAAAGAAATAATTGATAAGTATAAACGCGAAACCGGACTCGAATTTCTAAGGAAAGGGCTTGTTGCTTCTGAACTAATAGATTATTTTGCAAAGAAAAATAATTCTTTAAAGAAAGTCATATTGCTAGAAACCTATGGTTTAATATTATCCGATGGTAGAATAGATAAGAATGAAGTAAATATATTCACACAAATGGAAGAGAAATTTGAGATGGGAGAGCGTACTTATCAGGATATCAAAAATCTTATGCAGGATTTTAAGAAGATTTATGATAAGATTAATGATATTATAGGATAAGATAATTTAAATATAACAATTGAACTAATTATGAACTATTGCATATGGTGGTCAGATTATAATTAATTAGCATAGATAACTATAAAGGGTGCCGGGCTAAGTTTTAGCCTGGCACCCTTTATGTGGATGTGCGCCGTACTATAAAAAAGCTAGTCTTGTTGCCTGGGATTTCAGAGAGCTTTTCAATTGAATAGTAGTAAATCTAGCATAAACATAGAAATTCCCTACTAGTATATGATTTTAAATTACTTATAAACATATATATAATGGTATATATTTACTATCTCTTTTTTATGTATTGTAATATAATATATAGGTAAAAGTTTTATTTATGTGGAGGAGATACCAATGATTAAAATTGAAAGGCACATGGAAGACTTGAGGAAACAACTAAATCTATTACTAGATCAAGGTAACAGCTGTAGTGATGACAGAGTGCTGGAGGTCAGCAGTAAATTCGATCATGCGTTATCAGAATACTTAATGACCATTAAGCAATAAGCAATAAAGATAATCAATAAAAAACACCTCGAATGTAAATACTAGACATTTAGTGGTGTTTTTTATTGTATTTTTCACGAAATCCACCCCAATAATGGGATTATTTAGTATCATTTTTGCTCTATGCAAAATAAATCGTCTATGATATAATTAAATTAACGAAGATATAGATTGTGATTAAATTGACGATTTTTTTAATATTTTGTAATCTTACGCAGAAAGATTATTAAGGAGTAGCTATGGAAAAGAAGATAGTTATTGTCGGAGCCGGATATGCAGGAATTCTGACTGCTAAGAAATTAGCCAAAAAATTGAAAAAGCATAAGAGTGAAGAAGTTAATATTACTATTATAGATCGCAACCCATTTCACACTATGCTAACGGAACTCCATGAAGTAGCGGCGGACCGTGTTGATGAGGACAGTATTAAGATCAGCCTCAAGAGAGTATTTGCAGGCAGAAAAGTCGATGTGAAGCTGGATACCGTTACTTCAATTGATTTTAATAATAAGAAGGTAGTTGGAAATCAGGAGACCTACCAGTATGATTATCTGGTGCTGGCAGCAGGCTCGAAGCCTACGTATTATGGAACACCAGGAGCGGATGAGTATTCCAAGAAGCTCTGGTCCTATGATGACGCAGTAAATTTAAAAGAGCATATCCTTACGACCTTTCGTGATGCTTCTCGTGAACCTATAGAAGCAGAGAGAAAACGTATGCTGACCTTCTATGTAGTCGGTGCTGGTTTTACCGGTGTTGAGATGGTTGGAGAATTGGCAGAATATGTTCCGTTTCTATGTGAAAAGTTCGACATTAAGAGAAGTGATGTAACCCTGGTCAATGTGGATGGTTTAAGCAGACCAATCCCGAACCTAACTGAGAAGCTCTCCGCTAAGGTAGCAAAACGCCTTGAGAAGGTAGGTGTTCAACTTGTACTTAATTCCTTCGTGGCTGCTATTGGAGAAGATTTCATTGAATTAAAACAAAATGATAAGGTTGTACGCTATTCCTGCGGGACTGTTATCTGGGCAGCAGGAATACAAAGTGCAGATATTACCCAGGATGCTGGCAAGAGTCTGGAGCTTCAACGCGGTGGACGTATCCAGGTTGATACTTACCTTCGTTCTATGAAGGATAAGAACGTTTATATCATTGGCGATAATATGCATTATATTGCTGAGGGTGAGGAACGCCCGGTTCCACAGATGGTAGAGAACTGTGAGCAGAGTTCTCATACTGCTGCACATAATATAGTAGTTGCTCTGACCGGCAAAGGTGAGATGGAGGTTTATAAACCTTCTTTCCACGGTGTTATGGTTAGCATTGGTGGACGCTACGCCGTTGCCCATGTAGGTTTGCCTGGACATTTCTTCAGCCTGCCTTCGTTCTTTGCAATGTTTGCAAAGCATTTTATCAATATCATCTACTTTATCCAGGTACTTGGGTGGAATAAGGTATTCAGTTATATTAAACATGAATTCTTTACCATTCGTAATTGTAGAAGCTTTGTCGGTGGACATTTTTCCAACCGCACACCAAGTTTCTTACTGGTTGCCCTAAGAGTTTGGCTTGGAGCAGTATGGGTATTTGAAGGTGTCCTAAAGATCGTGGAAGGCTGGTTTAAGAGCCCGAAGTTAGATGGTTTCTTCAATGGAGCTAATGCTTGGTATCAGAGTATCTTAAATCCTGCAGCTGCCGGAGCTAATCCGGATGCAGTATCTGAGGCAACTACAACAGCAGTAGATACAGCTTTTAAGACAGTAAGCTTTGCTTCTAATGCGGCACATAAAGTTATTACCTTAGCTTCCGATGCAGTATCCGGAGCTACCGCTGCCGGTGATGTAGCTGGTGCAGCAGCAGATGCAGTTGCTGGAGCTACAGGTGCGGCTGAAGTAGTAGTTGAGGCTGGTAAAGCAGCAGGTTCCATATTGTTGAATTTTAACTTCCTTGGGTTGTTCAAGGTAATCTTCGTATCTGGTAAAGAGCTAGCAGATTCCAAGCTTAGTGATTATGCATTTAAGCTAGATGTTCCTTTGATGAACTGGTTCGTTGATAAGCTGATTCTGCCAAAGGATGGTATTCAGATGTTTATGCAGATATTTATTGTTGTTGCAGAGATTTTAGTTGGTCTTGCTCTGATGGGTGGATTATTTACTACTCCTGCAGCAGGCTTTTCATTGATACTACAGTTTATGTTCGTATGTACCACCGGTCTGTATCTAGGAAATATTTGGATGGTATTTGCCGGAATTGCTGTTTTAGTTGGAGCTGGCAGAACGCTTGGACTTGACTATTATGCAATGCCAGGACTAAAGAAGGTATGGAAGAAACTACCCTTTGTACGAAAGCTGTATATTTATAATGACTAATAGGATTGATAAGATGGATGATAATAATGGAATAAAGTTCGATGAAGCAATAGGGCTTGTAAGGAAGGAAATGGATCAAACCTTATCAAGGTCTCCTATCATAATTCGCGAATATACAAAACACCTTTTAGCCTCTCAGGGTAAATTTATCCGTGCATACTCCGTTATCTCAGCAGCAGAGGATAAGCAGGGACTGATTTCTACGAATGCAATTAAACTGGCAGCAGCGATTGAAACTATGCATTTGGCATCTCTGGTGCATGATGATATCATTGATGATGCGGATCTTCGCAGAGGAAATATTACTTTGCAGAAGAAATATGGCAGGCGTACTGCAGTAATATGTGGTGATTATCTGCTCAGTATCGCACTCAGTATGGCGGCCTCCTGTGAGAATAAGAAGGATTATCTAGAGCTATCGCTCCATGATTATGTCGGTAGGGTTTGCTTAGGTGAGTTAAACCAGCACATTAATAACGGTAACCTTAATCTATCCATTTATCAGTATTTTAAGATTATTTCGGGGAAGACAGCAGCACTTTTTGAGGCCTCATTTCTGGCCGGAGCGATATTTTCCGGTGCCTCTAAAGCTGAGATTAATCGCTATAGACAATTGGGTTTTGAGATAGGCATGATTTTCCAATTAACGGATGACTGCATGGACTTTGAGATAACTAGAGAGTTAGCGGAGAAGCCAGTACAATCGGATTATGAGCAGGGAGTAATAACATTACCCTTAATTCATGCTTTTCAACAGCTAGGTGATTTTAAGACAAAGGCTGAGAAAAACGTAGTGACCAGGAAAGAAATCAATGAAGCAGTTGCTAAGACAGGGGGATTGACCTTTACCAAGTTGGTTGTCAACCGGTATTATATTAAGGCCATGAAGCTGATCAATGAATTAGATGCTTCGGCTAGTAAAAAAGATAGATTAACGGAAATACTTAAAAAAGCGACACGTATTGCTTAATAGAGAGCTAATACCCAAAATCGTGATATTTTAATAGAATGGAGATTTATATGCTTCATAGATTTTTTGATTACATTGAGATAAAGACGAAGATTACGAGCACCTTTGCTTTCTTAATGACGATTTCGTTTCTTCTTTATAGGAAGGAACAGATCAATTGGGGCTTGACTGGTTTATTCTTCGGAGCTATGTTTATATTCGATCTGACGACTACGGCTATCAACAACTACATTGATACCAAGAATAATCATCAGACCTTACAGTTTA
>DATESP010000191.1:0-4760 GCA_035270645.1 Mobilitalea sp.
ATTACCTCTCTATATAGCTGATATGATTTGCCTGAACCGGCACTTCCAAGAAACAATTGTAAGGACATAAAATATCCCTCCATCATCTGAATTATTCTGCATAATTTATTATTCTGATTAATAGTATATAATAAGATTAAGACAATGAAGCATATTATGCTCCGGAGGATAGAAATGGCGAAGACAAAAATAGTTGTTATCCAATTAAAAGAAATTATATATACGGTAATATTTGCAGCATTGGGTATTCTTTTGATTCTTCTGTTGATATTTATGTTCAATGGGAAAGATGATGAGGCTGCCTCCTTGGATACCAACCTTTATAAGGCAGGTAAATGGAACTCCTCCATCGCACTTAACGACACAGCGATTAATCTGGAAGTTGTATTAGATGAAAACCACATCAATTCGGTGCGTATTATTAATATTGATGAGACAATTACTACTTTGTATCCTCTGGTACAGCCTTCCCTGGAAGAGATTGCGAATCAACTTTATGACGACGTTCCCATTGATCAGGTTAAGATAACGGAAGACAAAATGTATACTCAAAAGCTAATGATTGAAGCAATTAAGCTTGCATTGGATAAAGCGAAAGCTACACCATAAATCATACATAAATCCTTCTGGTACAGTTACGAATAAGCACACCTAAGGTACGCTTATTCGTAACTGTTATACGTTAACCAATATTACTAAAATTTTAAGAACGCGTGGCTTATTTTATATCATCTAGCTCTGACAACCAAATAGCCGAGGAGGCATCACTTGGCATTCTCCAATCGCCTCTTGGAGATAAAGAAACTGAACCAACTTTAATACCATCTGGCATGCAAGAACGCTTAAACTGCTGTGTGAAGAAACGTCTATAAAAAGTCCTCATATCCTTTAATATACTTTGTCTATCAATTTCATTAAGCTTCTCACCTTTTCTAGCAGCTCGTAATTCTAATGAGTTGACATATAAATCATATATCTTCTTAGGTCCAAATCCATATCTAAGCATGTAATATATAACAAAGTCATGGACTGCATACGAACCTATAGAATCTTCTGTCTTCTGGGCTATACTACCATCTGAATTGAGTGGTAATAATTCAGGGCTTATGGGAGTATCACATATATCAGACAATGTATCCTTTATTATAACAGATTGATTATTTGCATAGGATTTTACCAGGCTTCTTACTAGGGTCTTAGGAATAGACGCATTTACCCCATACATACTCATGTGGTCTCCATTATAAGTACACCATCCAAGAGCTAACTCAGACAAATCTCCTGTTCCTACAACAATTCCATTGTATTTATTTGCCATATCCATAAGAATTTGTGTTCTCTCTCTAGCCTGAACATTCTCATAGGTTATATCATGAACATCTATATCATGTTGAATATCTTTATAATGCTGAATACAAGCATCCTTGATGGGTATTTCCATGGAAGTAACATCTAAAGCTTTCATTAATTTTATGGAGTTATCCAGGGTTCTGGTAGATGTCCCAAAGCCAGGCATTGTAATACCAATAATACCCTTCATATCATATTTATTTACCCTAAAGGCCTCAACAGTCACAATTAAGGCTAACGTAGAATCCAAGCCGCCAGATATGCCAATTATTGCACACTTGCAATTGATTTTTTTCATTCTTTGAGCTAAGCCGGTTATCTGAATATTCATGATTTCCTCAGTACGGCTATCAATATTATCGAGCACAAACGGTAAAAGGGGCAGCTCTCTATATGACATGAATTTATTTGACTTTGGTTTAAATGTTTTGGTATAAACATGTTTGTAATCATGCCTATCTTGAATTACCATGAAGGAACTATTAACAGCCCTTTCATTCATACATTTTTCAATATCTATTTCACCATAGGTAATAGCTTTGTTGGCAAAGAATTTAGTCTCTGAAATCATATGCCCATTTTCTGCAATTATACAATGCCCTGAAAATACACTATCTGTAGTCGATTCATCACAGGTGGATGATGCATAGATATAGCCACACATACACTTTGCCGAATGCATTTTAATCATATCTCTGCGATAATCTGATTTACCTACTATTTCATTACTTGCCGAAAGATTTACTACGATATTAGCTCCATACAGGCAATGGTATGATGACGGTGGAATCGGACCCCATACATCCTCACAAATATCTGCACTAATAACTGCTCCTGTTAATTCATCCTCTATAAGTAAATTAGGTGTAAATGGGTATGTTTTACCCATAATCATTATCTCATCACTCAGTCTGTCATATGAAGGCTTGAAGTTTCTCGCTTCATAGAAAACGCTGTAATTTGGGACATAGGTCTTTGGTATAATTCCCAAAATCTTTCCATTATGAATAGCTACTGCACAATTAAATAATTGATTATCTTTTCTAATTGGCATCCCCACAAAAATTATTGGGCTAAAATCGCTACTAGACTCTTCAACAAATCTCAGTAGTGCGTTAGTAGCGCTACTAATTAATGCAGTTTGATAAAATAAGTCTCCACAGGTATAGCCCGTTATGCAAAGCTCTGGGAACACAACTATTCTTGTCTGTCTTTCACCTGTACTATTTTTTATATTAATTTCATTAATAAGCTCTATCATTCTATCTACATTATAATCAGGATTGCCTACTTGAATTGAAGTTGGTGTTAATGTAGCTACCTCAACTATACAATTGTTAATAAAACTGCTCATTGTCTTCATCTCCCTGCCTACTCTGTGAATTATTTTGTGACAATAACATTCATGCCTCCATTATAAATTTCTATAGACAAAAAAACAAGTAGAAAAAGAATCCGCCAACAAGGATACAATTTCTTATTATATAAAAAAAGCGGCCTAAGCCGCCTTCATCTTTAGTATTAATATACCCAAAATGCCGTTTCCTGTATTTTGACTCCTAGCTAAGCTAGGTGGGTTACCGCAAATAAGCTTCTGCCTTCCACTGCAAACGGTGGCTTGACATCTACTTACAAATGTAGGTATCCCTTATTAAATCATGTAGGTTCAAAATAACAGGAGTATCGTACATCTCAGGATTTATTATAGTATTATTATATCCTATTCCAACCCACTATTCAAGTTCTTTATCGATATTTTATAAGGTATATATTAGTAACTGTTACTGTTCACTCGTACCTCGTTCACAGCAACAATTATGCACACAAAGTGCAAAAAGAGCACTTTGGCGCATGAAGTTCTCGGGTTTTACTTGCGTAAAACACCTCGCGCTGACTAACGAGTGAACAGTAACTAGTAACTCATATCATATGACAGAAATGTAAATATAAATGTAGTTCCTTCTCCTGGGGTCGATTCTACCTCAATCGTTCCACCATGCTTGATCGCAATCTGCTTTGCAATTGCAAGACCTAGACCGGTGCCACTGGCATTTTGCCTAAGATTAGTTTTGTAGAATTTCTCGAAAATACTAGCAATATCACAGGCTTCAATTCCGATGCCTTCGTCCCGAATATATACTTTTATTTTGTCCGTTCTTAACAAATTTATGTGTACTGTTTTGTACTCATCTGAAAATTTAATCGCATTATCAAGAATAACCATGAACATCTGCCTTAAACGGTCATAATCGCCCTCAATTATATATATCGGATTATCCTTCACGATATCTATCGTAATATTTTTCTTCTCAGCAATTGCACTTGCACTTCGTATGATATCATCAAAAATTTGAATTAAATTGACCGGTTCCTTGTCAATCACAAAGTCCGGATTCTGCACCTTAGATAGTAGTAATAGGTCCCCAACCAGTCTCTCCATGGTCTTACATTCAGAAAGCATACGATCATAATACTGCGTAACCTTCTCCTTCTCCTGTACCACACCATCTACCAAAGTCTCTGTATATGCCCTTATAACAGTAATCGGGGTTCTAAGCTCGTGGGATACATTAGCGAAGAAATCCAACCTCATTTGATCCAGATTCTTCCTCTGGATATCATTTTCCAAAAGTTTCTCTGACAATATATCAACAGTTTTTGCCAGATCTCCAATCTCATCCTTACGTTTGATACCCGTCTTACTCTGATAATTTCCTGCTGCCAGCTCCAGTGCCGTAACACGCATCCTAGAAATGGGCAGTGCCAGCTCCGTTGCGAAAAGAATACTGATGATAAATGCTATCGCAAGCGCTACCACTGAACTATACACTATGACTGTCACACTACTCGATACAATATCCTTCTGTCCTTGTACCTTTGACAGTAAAAGAACGGCTCCAACTACCTCTCCATTAGCTCGTATTGGCATAGCCTGATTAAACATAGGAACGCCGTATATATCATCAGAACCCTCCCTACCTGCTGGAACATCCTGAAAAGCACTGTTTACTATATCTTCATATTCAGAGCCAATAATTTCATCATAGGAGTTGGTTGCCAATAGCTCATCCATAGGATGGACAGCATATGGATTCGAAACGGTCCAAAGATCCAGTTCGAATGCTCTCTCCATGTTTTTATATAAAGTCAAAAAATCGTCCGCATTATCATAAATGAAATCTATTGATATCATCTCAGATATATTACTCGCCTGCTTTTTTACTTGTTCCTTATGAGTATTCATAATATTGTCTTCATATAACCTTATAAAAATAAGGCATATTAAAACTGCTGTCACCATAAGCATCACAGCATAATTCAAATACAGCTTAAAAAACAGCCGGTTATAAATACGTACCTTGTTTTCTTTTGCCATATTAATAACCATGCCTTTCTTCATACCCTGCAAA
>DATESP010000192.1:0-6149 GCA_035270645.1 Mobilitalea sp.
TTTACAGGGGTTGGAGTGAACGGTGAAGAAGTTGTAGGCTTATACATCTTACATCCAAATAATATAGGGCGCTGTGGACATATTGCGAATGCCTCCTATGCTGTAAAAAGAGGATTACGAGGAGAAAAGATTGGTGAGAAATTAGTAAGAGATAGTTTGTTAAAAGGAAATGAACTAGGATTTTCACTTATGCAATTTAATGCAGTAGTAAAATCAAATCTATCAGCAATACATATATATGAAAAAATAGGTTTCCAGCGTCTAGGTGTTATTCCAAATGGATTTCTTATGGGGGACGGTAACTATACAGATATTATTTTGTTTTATATTAAGTTATGATGATCAATAAAACTGCATAGACCTATGTGGTTTTAGGTTGATTATGAAAAATAAGCAGATAATTTATGTTTATGAAAAAGCCTATTGCATAGACATATTTGAATTTATAGGAGAGAAAATATATGTTGCCAAAAAGAGAAGAAGCGGAAGAGCTTTTGAGAGAAGCAGAAAGATGCAATCCAGGACCTTGGGGTAACCATAGTCGTGTGGCTGCACACTGTGCAGAAAAAATAGCACTGGAATGTGACGATTTAGATTCAAATAAAGCATATATGCTTGGACTATTACACGATATAGGCAGAAAATTTGGTGTAAGACATATGGGGCATGTATCAGATGGCTATTCATATATGATGTCTCTAGGCTATGATGAAGTTGCACAAATATGCCTTACTCATTCATTCAATAATCAAACAACCGATGAATATATAGGAAAGTTCGATACTACCGAAGAAGAACTGAAAATGATTCAGGATGTGTTAAAAATAACTACTATGGACGAGTATGATAGACTTATTCAATTATGTGATTCATTAGCTGGAGCCGAAGGCGTACTAGACATTGAAGAACGAATGGGTGATGTAAAGTGTAGATATGGCTCATATCCACAAGCAAAGTGGGATAGTAATCTAGCTTCAAAACAATATTTTGAAGAGAAAATGGGAAAAGATATTTATACAGTCACAGATAAGGATAGTTTTAGACCATAAGGCAAAGGATGTGGATTATGAGTTATATTAAGTATATTTTAGAGAATGGCGAATCGTGGTTGGTTTACGCTACAAGAATAAATTTTCTAAATGAAAGCAAGGAAAATTTGAAAGATTTGAGACAACAGGTACTGTCTGAACCAAAAATCAAGTCATACCTGAATGATATTGCAGATTTTCATAGCATTCTAGTAAGTAATCACAAGAACCCTGAGTTACCAATTCATAAATTGATATTTTTACTTGAAATTGGATTAGATACTGATGTTTTGGAAATACAAAAAGCCGTGGACAAAATAATGGCTCATAAAGACAAAAATGGTGTATATCAATCACTGACAAATATACCAAAACACTTTGGAGGAAGTGGGGAAGATACCTTTGGTTGGTGTCTATGTGACGCTCCGTTGTTACTTTATGCTTTGCTTAAAGCGGGAATTGACTATGAAAATCATATTAAACAAGGCTTGAATTACCTTTTAAGTTTATACAAAAAGCAAGGTTTTCCTTGTGCGGTTTCTCAAGAACACGGGAAATTTAGAGGTCCAGGACGAAAAGATGATTGTTGTCCATATGCCACATTAATAATGTTAAAGCTGCTTTCTTATATTCCGGAATATAAGAAAAGCAAAATCTGCAAAGAAATGGCCATGATATTACTTTCGTTATGGGAAAATAGCTTAGAAAAGCACCCATACATGTTCTATATGGGCACGGATTTTAGGAAGTTGAAAGCACCTTCGATATGGTATGATATAGTAAGTGTTGTAGATGTGTTAAGTCATTTTGATTTCGTTAGATCAGACAGCCGATTCTTAGAGATGGTTGCACTTATAAATGATAAACAGGACGAAAACGGGTTGTTCACACCTGAGGCGATATATCAAAAATGTAAAGACTGGGATTTTGGTCAAAAGAAACAGCCATCTTCATATCTAACATATCTGTGTAATCAGATATTGATACGAGAGGGATTATAAAATTAATTATGTAATCCGAATATTCCAATATTCAAAAACCTTACAGAATGGAGCTAGACATGAAAAAAGGCATTTTTATATTTGTTGTTCTAATATTCCTTGTGAGTCTAGGTAGCTGCGGAGCTCCATATAAAAAACACTCGGAAGAAGCAGCCGACACCCTGAAAACAGTCGACACCCTGAAAATAGCCAACACCCTGGAAACAGAAGTGGACGATGTAGAACCAGTATCATTAGAAGCGTCTGAACCAATACCAGCATTGTCCGATAGCCAGGATATCATGACAGATAATGTTTTTAACAATGGGAGTTGTGCGATTTACGGTGACCGGATTTATTTCTGTAACAGCTATGATGGTGGGACGCTTTACAGCATTAAAACTGATGGCAGTGATATAAGTAAACTGAATGATGATTGGACACAATGGTTTAATGTATCTGGGAGCTTAATTTATTACCAGAATGGTAGTGGACAAATCTGCGTCATGAATATCGACGGCAGTGGTCAGCTAAAACTGAACGACGATAATTCAGGAAATATTAATGTGGTTGGCGATAGGATTTATTACAGTAATACGGACGATGACTTTAAGCTTTATAGCATGAATATCGACGGCAGTGACAGAAAAAAGTTGAATGATGACAACCCATTATATATGAATGTAGTTGGAGATCGGATTTATTACTCAGGCGAGATGAACGGTAGAGACGCCAAGGGTATCTACAGTGTAAGGACAGATGGAAGTGATAAAATAAAATTGTCTGACGACTACCCCTTTAAGATTGTTGTATCAGACGGTTGGATTTATTTTAACAATCAAAACGACGATCACAAACTTTATGTTATGAGAACTGACGGCAGCGACAGGCACAAATTGATAGACGACTATGCGCCAAGAATGAATGTAATTGGCGACCGGATTTATTATGTAAAGGGAGACGAGTGGAAAACCTACAGCGTAAAAACTGATGGTAGTGAAAGACAACTACTATCCGATGATGACGCAGAATGGTTTGGCATAAGAGACGATTTGATATATTATACTATAACCGGTGCAAAGATATATTCCATGAATGTAGACGGTAGCGATAAGCAGCTTTTAGCGCATCTGGACAACGATACCTACCAGAATGCTACATATGAAATCAGCGCCCGTATACATGAGAGTATGCCGGAATATCGTTTTGTGGCGAATGGGTTGGCGAATGGGACGGATATATGGTCAATGGGCTATGTTATGGGGTTGGAGGTCTATGATGAGAATAATACGCCCATCCTCTCGGAGGACTTCTCGGAATTAAATAATGATATAATAATTGGCTATCCTGTTTACAATGAAATGATGGATACAATGGGCCTGCACGTAGTGGACGTGAACTTTGACGGATATAAGGATGTAATTATCCTGAATACCTTCGCTGGTGCGCATAGTAATACGTGGTATGATTGCTGGCTATGGGATGTGAAGACTTCATCCTTTATCGGTTCTGATTCGTTTGCTGATATTTGCAATCCTGCACTTGACCTGGATAATCAGTGTATTTACTCAGCCGGAGGTTCGGGTGCCGCTTATTGGGGTGGCAGTATATATAAATTTATAGATGACGAATTTATCGTTACAAACGAACTGGATACAGGTTGGGACGGATTAGTGGAAAAGAAGCTTGTGAATGGGACAATGGAGATCGTCCGCGAAGTTCAATACGGTGATGACGGGCAAATTCTCAGTGATGAACAGGAATACTATAATAACAACGAGTTGTGGCAATTGGATAATCCCCGTTGGTATTGGAGTGGCGGTCATCACGCTGATCAATGGCTGGAATGAGTAATTTCGGATTTAGGAGTAAATTATTTTGGATTGTTATAGAAAATCACGAAATTAAGAGAAAATACATGAGGATCCTGGTGGACCAACTGAACTTCATACGCACGAACATAATCCTGTTAGTGGGAATTTACTGAAGTTGATGACCAGGTGATACATACCCTTGCGATGGTACATATAATCAAGAAGCAATTGATTTTCATCATAATAAGAAATCATGTCACAGTATACAATTAATAATTAATAAAATTGGAGTAAATATGATTGGAGTAAATATGATTAGAAACTTTAATATTGATGAATTAGACGCTGTTATGAAAATATGGCTTGGAACCAACGAAAAGGCTCATGATTTTATTAGCAAAAGTTACTGGCAAGGAAATTATGAAATGGTTAAAGAGATGTTGCCTAATTCAACAATAATTGTTAATGAAGATAACAATATAATTCAGGGATTTATTGGATTGCTGGATAGTTATATAGCTGGAATATTTATTAATTCTGATAGTCAATCCAGGGGTATAGGAAAAGCCTTAATTGATTATGTCAAGGAGAACCATAATCGATTGTCCTTGATCGTATATAAAAAGAATATTCGTGCAACTAGATTTTACCAGAGAGAAGATTTTGTGGTTTCTAAAGAGCAGATAGATGAAAATACTGGTGAAGTAGAGCTAGAAATGACTTGGATAAAATAATATGACCGGATATTATTATTTTATTTGAACCTTAAGATAGGAAGAACTTTCTATTAATATGACAATCTGTTGTCATATTATGTATGATATAATTTTCTCAAAAAAGCGATGACTAATAAATCGTATTTTAACGAAAGAGGGAAGATGCATGGAATCCGAGTATATAAATCTGACTGTAGACAATCTGGACTGTGAGCACCTGTGTTGCGCTATAGCTGATAAAAAACATCAATACGGGGTTGAGGTTAAAAAAGCTTGGCTGAAAGAAAGAATCAAAGAAGGGCATGTGTTTAGAAAATTGAATCAGAAAGGCAAGGTTTTCATAGAATACGCGCCTCTTGATAAGGCTTGGGTACCTGTTACCGGAGATAATTATATATACATCTACTGCCTATGGGTTTCGGGAAGCTTTAAAGGGAAAGGTTATGGTAAAGAGCTGATCGAATACTGTATAGCCGATGCGAAAGCACAAGGTAAGTCGGGTGTATGCGTAATTAGTTCAAAAAAGAAAAAACCGTTTCTATCCGATATGAAGTTCATGGAGCGGTTCGGCTTTGAAACTGTTGATATGATAGGCGACGAATATGTGCTAATGGCAAAGTCGTTTGATGGAACAACACCACGATTTGGAGATGAAGTTAATAAGCAAAAGATTAATAAAGAGAAATTAACAATTTACTATGGTATGCAGTGCCCATACATTCCGAATTGCATCGAACAAATTGAAGGTTATTGTAAAGTCAATAATATACCATTATCCTTAGTAGCAGTTGATACATTGGAAAAGGCAAAATCACTTCCATGCATTTTTAATAATTGGGCTGTGTTTTACAGAGGTAAATTCCAAACGATACATTTATTAAACGAAGGATACCTAAAGAAAATGCTTGATCGGTAGATACATAATATATTATTCGGCTTTTTGGTTTATGTGAGGAGCTTCCAAGTGCGTGACTGGTCAAAAATAATTGGAATAGGAGCGATGATAGTAATGGATGTAGTACCTTCTAATTGGAGTAGCTGTCATAAGGAACTTAATAAGGTCATAAGAAAAAAAGAGAATTCAACAAGTGTAATTGAAATGATTTTGGATTTGCATAAGGAGTTACATACTTCTAAAGTTAGTCAATCGAAAGATAACAATACGATTGATACTCTTTTTGGAGATTTACAGCGAAATGAATATGCTATTATGCCGACTTCCAAAGATGAGACGATAGCATGGGCTATCTGGCATATTGCTAGGATAGAAGATTTAACAATGAATATTCTGGTGAAAAACGATACTCAAATCTTTGATGAAGCTTGGAAGAAGCGTATGCATATTACCATATCTGATACAGGCAATGCCATGACTGACGATGAAATCATGAATTTTAGTAAGCAAGTATGCATAGATGAATTATTAGCATACAGAGATGTAGTGGGAATTAAAAGTCGAGAAATTATTAAGACTTTGAGACCTGGCGATATGAAGCGTAGAATATCACCCGAGGGCATATCAAGAATACTTCATGAGGGCGGTGTGACTGAACAGGCAGATTCAATCTGGTTGCTGGATTTCTGGGCGAAAAAGGATGTGGCAGGCATTAT
>DATESP010000193.1:0-6227 GCA_035270645.1 Mobilitalea sp.
CAACACGCTTTCGCTTGGATGAAGTACGTAGTGGTGCATAAGACCCTAAAACACAGGGCCTAAGCACCAACGACTTCATACAGTTGCTCATCAAACTATATTCCGCATCACTTAAATATATAGACAGTGAATGTGCAAATTAACGAGGTCCAGATGTTCGAAGGGCTTTTGATACCCAAATCATTAATAACTTATAGTTTAAATTTTAGTAGATAGGGAAAATTAGTTATAAGAATATATTCATAATTTATAGGTGTTTAAGCTTTGATTTATGTTGTTGCAAAGCGGTATTATGGAGGGATATATGGTAATAAAGGTATATGAAGATGCCCAGGCATATCTAAAAGAGAATGAGAGTATTCTACTGAAGAATGAAGCGGTAAGTCAGTTGGTTTTATATAATGCTTATCAGAATCTAGAAGTTACTAAAAGTGATAAGTGTATATTTGGTGTCGTTATTGATGAAGAGAGGCCAATGTTGCATTTTTGTAATGTGGCTTCGAAGAAAATGGTTATTTATACCCAAGATATAGTGAAAGAAAGCATCGGACCAGCTACAGATTTATTAGCAGACTATATGGTAAGTAATAATATTATTATTAGTGGTTTGATTGCAAAGCATGAGGTATGCCAAGCTTATATTGAGAAGTATCAAAAAAGTGTAGATTGTACATTTTTAGAAACACTTGAAATGGATATCATGGAAATAAGAAATGTAAATGATATTAAGCCAGTTGAGGGATCACATCGATTAGCGGTAATTGATGAGGTTAAAATGATCACGGATTGGATGATTGACTTTCAAATGGAGGCACTTGCAAGCGAAATTAATTATGAAACTGCACTTAATAAAGCGACAAGATTGATTGTTGAAAGCAGGGTATATGTCTATGAGGATGCGGATAAGAGGCCGGTAACCATGGCTACGGTTTCAAGACAGCTTGTGCATGGGGTGGCGTTTAACTATGTGTATACACCTGAGGAATTTCGTGGTAAGGGGTATGCGGTTGCTAATATTTATTATATGACGAAGGAATATCTGGCACAGGGGAATGAGTTCTGTACACTATTTGTGGATAGAAAGAATCCTGTCTCCTGCCGTGCATACGAAAAGGTAGGATTCCAAGCTCTTGAAAATAATTATGAGTATACACTGATCCCAGCATAAGCATTCTGAATGTGAATATAACAGGTCAGTCATTGCTTTTCAATAGCCTTGATAGTAGAATAAGGGTAGGTATATATAATACTTATATAGGAGGGATAATGTGCTATGAAGACGATTCATTGGGGAATATTGGGTGCAGGAAATATAGCTGCTACCTTTGCAACAGCTATCAATTATTTAGAAGCATCAAAACTTACAGCTATTGCATCCAGAAACCTAGATAAGGCGAAGAAATTTGCGGACCGCTTTCATATTGATAAAGCATACGGAAGCTATGAGGAGCTAGTACAGGACCCCGAGATTGATGTAATTTATATTGCCACACCTCATACAGAACATAAAACTAATGCAGCAATGTGTATTACAAACGGAAAGGCTGTTTTATGTGAAAAACCATTTACTCTAAACGCTGGTGACAGCGAATTCCTGATATCCTTGGCGAGGGAACATAAGGTATTTTTAATGGAAGCAATGTGGACCAAATTTCTTCCGGTAACTCGCATGGTTAAGAATTGGCTGAAGGAGGGAAGGATTGGTGAGATTCGACATTTTAAGGTGTCCTTCGGATATCATTCTGATTTCGATATCAATAGCCGCATATATAATCCAGACCTTGCAGGGGGTGCACTTTTGGATGTTGGAGTATATCCGATATCATATGTCATACATATGATGGACAGACTTCCAGACCAGGTTATAAGTAGTGCAGTAATTGGTAGGAGCGGCGTAGACGAGCAGAATATTATCATACTAAAATATGACAATGGAGTTCTAGCTGATTTAAGCTCTGCAGTATCCGTCGAAACCGGTTATGATGCAGTAATTATGGGGGACAAAGGTAAGATTATTATACCTAGTTTCTGGGAGGCTCAGTCAGCAGAACTATATGATAATAACAATACCCTACTGGATACCTATAAATATCCTTTTACTTCAAACGGATATGCGTATGAAGCTGAAGAGGTTAGCCAATGCTTAAGGGACGGCAAGCTGGAGAGTGATATTATACCTCTTAAGGATACCCTTGATATAATGAAAATCATGGATGAGATCAGGGCACAGTGGGGACTTACTTATCCACAGGAGCAAAACTAAAGCATCACTAATGCCCGGATACATTTGTAGTTCTTCCCAAGAATTCAACGTAGTTGAATTCTTTTTTCACATTTTATTCATAGTTCAATGTTATAATACTGTAAAATTATTATTTATGGAGGTGCCAAAATGGAGAAGCTTAAGATTTTAGTTGTTGATGATGAAGGTAGAATACGTAAGCTCGTGAAGGATTTTTTGGTGCGAAAAGACTATGATGTAATTGAGGCTGAGAATGGAGAACAAGCAATAGATTTATTCTTTACAGATAAAGAGATATCGTTGATTATATTAGATGTGATGATGCCAAAGATGGATGGGTGGCAGGTGTGTAAAGAGATAAGACAATATTCTCAAACTCCAATTATTATGTTGACGGCAAAGGGTGATGAAAAGGACGAGCTTAGAGGTTTTGAGCTTGGTGTAGATGAATATATATCCAAACCCTTCAGTCCTAAAATCCTTGTAGCAAGAGTAGAGGCTGTCCTGAGGCGGACAACAGGAGCAGACGACGAAGTTATCGAAATCGGTGGGGTTGTTCTTGATAAGGCAGCGCATATGGTGAAGATAGATGGAGAAAATGTGGATTTAAGCTTCAAAGAATTTGAATTGCTAACCTATTTTGTCGCTAATAAGGGTGTAGCCCTGTCTAGGGAACGTATCCTAAATAATGTTTGGAATTATGATTATTTTGGTGATGCTAGAACTATTGATACCCATGTAAAAAAGCTGCGGAGCAAGATGGGTATTAAGGGAGACTATATTAAGACCATCTGGGGTCTTGGTTACAAATTTGAGGTAGATGCATGAAACGCTCTATGAGGTTTAAGCTTACATTTTTATTGACTGTATTAATTATACTTACTATATTTCTAACATGGTTTATTAATCGTACCTTTTTATCCGACTTCTACCTACATACGAAAGTAGGAATGCTGGATGATGTATATGGACAGATAGGTAAGATATATGAGGAAAACACTGAGGAGGTCTTCTTATCGGAATATGACACACTTAGAATGGAACGTATATCTTCTAATAAAGACGTAAATATCTATGTGCTCATGTTCTTTGACGGAAGTATAAGATTCAATTATCCGGAGCCAAAAAATGTAATTGAAAGAGAACGATTGATTTCGGAGTTTAGCAGCTTAGATACTAAGGATAATGAATTGATCAAAAAGACTGATGATTATGAAATAACCCGCGTATATGATGACCGTCTGGATGTGAATTTCATAATTCTTGCTGGAACACTAGATGGTAATAAGGCCGTTTATATACGTGCTAATTATGAAAGCATACAAGAAAGTGTAAATATAGCAAACCAGTTTCTTGCCTATATTGGTATGTTTTCGGTCGCTATAGGAATTATAGTAATGCTAATCATTAGTAAGAAATTCACAAAACCAATTCATGAATTGGCTAAAATTGCCGAGAAGATGTCGGGATTAGATTTTGAAGTCAATTACAAAGTGAATTCCAAGGATGAGATAGGAGAACTAGGCAACAGCATTAATCTTCTTTCTGATAAGCTAAAGACAACTATTTCCGAACTTAAGACTGCTAATAATGAATTACTGACTGATAATCAGTATAAGACTGAGATTGATGAGATGCGAAAGGAATTTCTGTCAAATGTATCCCATGAACTTAAAACACCAATTTCCTTAATACAAGGTTATGCTGAGGGTTTAAAAGAGAATGTTAATGAAGATGCAGAAAGTCGTGATTTCTACTGTGAAGTAATAATGGATGAAGCTATTAAAATGAATAAGATGGTCAAGAAGTTATTATCACTCAATGAGCTGGAATCAGGGAAAAATCAAGTTAATTTTGAACGCTTAGATCTGGTTTCACTCATAAAATCAATCTTGAATTCAACTGAAATACTATTTCAACAGAAGAAAGTCCAGGTTCGATTTGATTCGTCAGAGCAGATATTTGTATGGGCTGATGAATATTTGGTGGAACAAGTGCTTACGAATTATATAAGCAATGCATTAAATTATGTCAGTGGAGCTAATATTATTGAGATTAAGCTAATCCAACACGGTGATGTTATCCGTACTGCAGTATTTAATACAGGTGAGAATATTCCCGAAGAAGATATTGATAAATTATGGATCAAATTCTATAAAGTTGATAAGGCAAGGACTAGGGAGTATGGTGGCAGCGGAATTGGCCTATCAATAGTAAAAGCTATCATGAATTCTCTGAACAGGGAATGCGGAGTAGTAAACCATCCCTCGGGTGTAGAATTCTGGTTTGAACTAGATATGAAGTGCTGATAAACAATATAAAAGACTCCTTATCGGGCGTACTGCAGATAAGGAGTCTTTTATATTGGATAAAGTTAATTATTCTTGCTGAAATGTAAAATTAGTGATAAGATTATATTTGTAGTATCTTGCATAATTATGAGAAATATTAATTAATCAAATGGGGGTATGCACATATGAAGAGATTAGGATTGGTGATAACTTTATTATTAATGTTGTCATTAACAGGGTGTATACATAAATATCAATTATCAGATGAGAATACTGAGGTGGCTGCTGAATACATGGCAGGTATACTTCTACAATATGATGAGAATTATCAGTCGAGCTTAATTAAGAAGGAAGAACTTGAGGAAAAGATAGTGAATTTATTGGCTGAGGAAGCCAATAAAGCTGTTTCAACACCTACACCTACGCCTGTTCCTACTAATGAAGAAAGTGGTTCCCAGGTAGTGGGTGATGAAAACACTCTGATGGATGGTGAATTTACCATAGCTGAGGTGATTGGAGCTACTAACATTGATATTCAATATGATAGTTATAAATTATACAATTCGTATCCAGAGGATGATACAAGTACTTATTTTTCCTTAACTCCGAATATAGGGAGTCAATTATTGGTTGCAACATTTTCATTAGGTAATGAAACAGATAAAAAAAGGAAAATTGATTTGAGTAAATCAAAGATTGTATATCAACTAGATGTTAATGTAGGTACTATATATAAACCCTTACTAACACTGTTGGAAAATGATTTACAATTTATCATGATGAATGTTGAACCTAAAAAGAAGGAAACAGCATTATTAATTTTTGAAGTACCTAAGGATGTTGAAATGAAAAATATAAATCTAATAATTTCTAAAGATTCAAAGACAGAAATTATTGAAATAAAATAGTAAAAAGGGGAAAAGTCATGGGTTATGTAGAAAGAAAACGTATTAAATTTTTTGGCCTTCCATTTACTTTTACGAAATACTCCATTACGGAAGAAAAGCTGACAATCACTAAAGGGTTCTTAAGTATTACGGAAGATGATGCATTTATGTACAAGATTCAGGACGTTCGATTAACCAGAAGTTTGTCAGAACGACTTTTTAAGATTGGTACTATTACTTGTTATACGGGTGATACCACACATCCTGAATTATCATTAATACATATCAAGCATTCTGGTGATATCAAAGACTTTATCATGAGGTCTTCAGAAGAGGCTAGAAGGAAGAGAAGATCGCTGCATACTATGAATATCGATGCTGAAGAATTGGATGAAGCGGAGCTAGATGATATAAATTAAAAAAAGTTTCACTTTATGCTTGACATTTATGAATTATTTTTGTAGAATGAAACACGCCGTCAGAAATTGGCCGAGAATTGAGTCAACCAATAAGTTTTTATGAAAAAGTAAAAATAAAAAAGTAGAAAAAATGGTTGACATAATAAACTGGCTGTGATATACTAAGAAAGTTGACGGTAAGCAACAAACACCTGAGGCAAACAAATGAACATTGATAATTGAACAGTAAAACAACCCTGAAAATTCTAAAAAATTGAAGTTCCACATGAGCTTCAAAATGAATCCTAACGGAGACATTAAAGATTTTCATTTGCGATTGGATTCGTAAGAAGACAGATCGCATACGAACCGTATTGATATGAAAGTATCGATACAACCACAAAAACAG
>DATESP010000194.1:0-2984 GCA_035270645.1 Mobilitalea sp.
TAAGGTATTTAAAAGAAAAGAAGTTGCTCAAAAGATTAAGGAAGCAAGGGAACAGGGGGATCTTTCCGAGAATGCTGAATATGATTCTGCGAAGGACGAACAGAGAGATATAGAAACAAGAATCGAAGAGATTGATAAAATACTTAAATATGCAGAAGTTGTAGTAGAGGATGAAGTAGATGTAGCCTTTATTAATATTGGTTGCAAAGTCAGAATCTTTGATATGGAATATCAGGAAGAACTCGAATACAAGCTGGTAGGATCTACTGAAGCTAACAGTCTGAGAGGGAAGATTTCTAATGAATCCCCACTTGGAATGGCTTTACTTGGAAAAGCTGTGGGCGATGTTGTTGACGTGGATGCTCATACCGGTACAATCAAGTATAAGGTTTTAGAGATTACAAAATCCAATTAATTAGTTTGTACAATCTGCTAAGGATCGTCAATTTTATGCGATAAGAGGTGAAGGAATTTGTCTGACGAAAGAATAAAGGAACAACCCGAACAGGATATAAACGAATTACTCAAGGTGAGAAGAGCAAAATTAGCTGAGCTTCAGGAGAATGGAAAAGACCCTTTTCAGATTATGAAGTATAAGGTATCCAACCATTCAAATGATATAATTGAAGAATTTGAGAGCTTTGAAGGTAAGACAGTATCCATAGCGGGTAGGATTATGTCCAAGCGTGTTATGGGAAAAGCGTCGTTTTGTAATATCAGAGATTTAGGAGGAGACATCCAGGCTTATATTAAGAGGGATGAAGTAGGCGAAGAACCCTATGCTGATTTTAAGAAATATGATATCGGAGATATTGTTGGTATTGAGGGTGAAGTATTTAAGACCCACACCGAAGAGGTATCTGTAAAGGCAAAGAGTGTTGTTCTGTTAACCAAGAGTCTTCAGATATTACCCGAGAAGTTTCATGGACTGAAGGATACCGACACTAGGTACCGACAGAGATATGTAGATTTAATAGTTAATCCTGAGGTTAGGGATACCTTTATCAAACGTTCCCTTATCATTAGGGAGATTCGTAATTATTTGGACGGGAATCAGTTTATTGAGGTCGAGACACCTGTACTTGTTCCGAATGCAGGAGGAGCTGCTGCAAGGCCTTTTAACACACATCATAACGCACTGGATCAGGATATTCATCTTAGGATTTCCCTGGAGCTTTATCTGAAGCGTCTGATTGTTGGTGGCTTAGAGAGGGTTTATGAAATCGGAAGAGTTTTCCGTAACGAAGGATTATCGGTAAGACATAATCCTGAATTTACCCTGTTAGAATTGTATCAGGCTTATACTGACTATCATGGCATGATGGATCTAGTAGAGGATTTGTTCCGTACAGTATCGAATAAAGTTCTTGGAACCACGACGATTACCTATGACGGAATTGAGATAGATTTATCCAAGCCTTTCACTAGGCTTACTATGGTGGAGTCAATCAGGAAATACGCCAATGTTGATTTTGACCAGATTCCTGATGAAGCTGCGGCAAAAGCTCTGGCTAGTGAGCACCACATCAAATTTGAAGCCAGGCACAAGAGAGGCGATATCATCAATCTGTTCTTTGAAGAATATGTTGAAGAACAACTGGTACAGCCTACCTTTATTACCGATCATCCGGTGGAAATTTCTCCACTTGCTAGTAGAAAACCTGAGGATCCGGATTATACAGAACGCTTTGAACTCTTTATTACAAAGAGAGAATTTGCCAATGCTTTCTCAGAGTTAAACGACCCCATCGACCAAAGAGGACGCTTTGAGGCGCAGGAAGCACTTCGTGCTGCTGGTGATGAGGAAGCTAACCAATTAGATGAGGATTTCTTAACTGCCCTAGAATATGGCATGCCCCCGACAGGAGGTATCGGTGTCGGAGTCGATCGTCTGATTATGCTCCTGACCGATTCACAGGCCATCAGGGACGTATTGTTATTCCCGACGATGAAGACCATCGAGAAATAAACCCAGTATTTGTGCAGGTTTGATGTGCTTCGAAGAAGATTTGACCAATTTTTGACCAATAAATTTCATAGTCATAACAAAGAGTGTGAAAGGATTTACAAATCGGTTAAAGAGACAAACTTAATAGTGAAAGCACTACTTAGAGGATATTTTCTAAAGAAATTTAGAAGATATCCTCTTTTTGCGTTATGGAAAAATTAATCAGAAGAAATTAAATTAGTCAAAGTTCGAAAGGAGTATTTTTATGGAAGCAGCAAATGAGCAGAAGGAGAAAAGAAAGAACATGGAGAAATTTGTTCGTTATTCAGAAGGCGCAAAGATGTATTGTATGGGGTTAACAAAGTTTCAACAGTTAGCGAAGGATGCAAAGGCTTGTTATAAAATCGGACAGATGGTTTTAGTTAATACAGAGATATTGGATAAGTATTTAGAAACATTCAGAATTGTTGAAGATGATTTTTATAGGTAGGTGACAGATATGGCAAATAAATTGAATACGACTATAAGAGGGTACATACATGGTTCTAATATATCTAAAAGATATATTAGAACCACAGAGGTAGCAGAGCACTTTGGAGTAACAGAAGAAGAGATACTTGAACTAGCACTAGCGGCAGGAGCAAAATATCAGTTACCAAAAATAACTCTTATTTATCAAAAAAGACTGGAGGAATTTATGAAGCATTTATATAAGATGCCGGGTACATCTAAGGTAATACAAAAAAAATATGTGCGAATAGGTGAAGGATCGATTATTTATAGTATTGGTCATCACCGCTTTATTGAAATGGCACGCGCAGCAGGAGCAGTCTATAAGACAAGTGAAGGTAAAGGTGGAACTGTGCTTATTAATTTGGAATTATTTGATAAATATATGGAACAGTTTCGAGAGGAACCTGTCGAAATGAAGAATCCATTATGGAAAGCAGAAACGTAGGGGGTAATACAGATGTCTTATTCATACAAATGTTATTCAGAAACCAAGGATGTAATGAAAAAGTATGTAAATGCAACA
>DATESP010000195.1:0-19610 GCA_035270645.1 Mobilitalea sp.
ATCAAACTCCATCTTGATTCCGATACCGTGACAATCAGGACATGCACCAAAAGGATTATTAAAGGAGAATATTCTAGGCTCAATCTCTTCAATACTAATACCGCAGTCAGCACACGAGAAGTTCTGACTGAACATCAACGACTCACCATCAATAATTTCAACAATCATTAAACCCTCTGCGAGCTTAAGTACATTCTCTATCGAATCAGAGAGTCTCTTCTCAATTCCCTCCTTAACAACTAGCCGATCTACGATGATCTCTATGTTATGCTTGTTATTCTTTTCTAGCTTAATATCCTCCGTCAGCTCATAAAGGCTCCCATTCACCTTAACCCGAACATAACCACTTCGCTTTGCTTGTTCGAAAAGCTTGACATGCTCTCCCTTACGTCCTCGGATTACCGGCGCTAGCAATTGGATCCTTGTCCCCTCGGGCATACCCATAATCTCATCTACCATCTGGTCCACAGTCTGCTTCTTAATCTCCTTACCGCAATTGGGACAATGAGGTATTCCAATTCTTGCATAAAGAAGCCGGTAATAATCATAAATTTCGGTAACTGTTCCTACCGTAGAGCGAGGGTTCCGATTTGTAGACTTCTGATCAATAGAAATCGCCGGCGGTAAGCCTTCTATGCTCTCTACATCCGGTTTCTCCATCTGCCCTAAAAACTGTCTTGCATAGGAGGATAATGATTCCATATAACGTCTCTGGCCTTCTGCATAAATAGTATCAAATGCTAAAGAGGATTTTCCAGAACCACTTAAACCGGTCAGTACGACAAACTCATCCCTGGGGATATCCAAGTTGATATTCTTAAGATTATTCTCTTTGGCGCCTCTAATTCTAATATAATTTTTTTTATCCGACATAGTTCCACCTGTTCTATCTTATTATTTATATACTTCAATTGTTCAGTACCTTCACAGCTAAAGAGATTATGTCAATATTTGTGTCAATATTTGTGTGATAACTAGCATCTATTGTGTTGCATCAAGAAGATGCTTTTTGATCTCCACCAGCTTATCTCTAAGCTGTGCTGCCAATTCGAAGTTGAGCTCCGCCGCGGCTGCATGCATCTTCTGTGTGATCTGTTTGACGAGAACCTCCAGTTCCTGCTTTGACATGGATTCTAAATCTTTCTCCATGTCCTTTAGGTTCTTCTCTGCCTTCTTAGAAATACTGATTAGATCTCGCACCTTCTTCTGGATGGAGGTTGGTGTAATAGCATGGACTTCATTATATTCACTTTGGATCTGTCTCCTACGGTATGTCTCCGATATGGCCTTCTTCATCGAATCAGTCTCACGTGCTGCATACATGACAACTCTGCCACCCACATTACGTGCTGCCCTGCCTATGGTCTGGATTAAGGATGTCTCAGAACGCAGGAAGCCCTCCTTATCAGCATCTAGGATAGCTACTAGTCCTACCTCTGGAATATCAAGTCCTTCACGTAGCAGGTTGATTCCTACCAGTACATCAAATACGTCCATTCGCATATCTCTAATAATTTCCGAACGCTCCAACGTATCGATATCAGAGTGAAGGTATTTGATTCGGATGCCAACTTCCCTTAGATACTGAGTTAAGTCTTCAGCCATCTTCTTAGTTAGTGTAGTAACAAGAACCTTATTCTTCTTCTCTAATTCAGCATGAATCTCACCAAGTAGATCATCAATCTGGCCCTCAACAGGCTTTAGAATTATCTCAGGATCTATCAAGCCCGTAGGCCTTATCACTTGCTCCACACGAAGTAATTCATGATCACTCTCGTAAACCGAAGGTGTCGCCGAAGCAAACATTATCTGGCTGATCTTACTTTCAAATTCAGTGAAATTAAGCGGACGGTTATCTAAGGCTGAGGGAAGCCGGAACCCAAAATCCACTAGGGTCGTCTTCCTGGAGCGGTCTCCTGCAAACATACCCCGAATCTGTGGAATAGTAATATGCGATTCATCCACGATAATCATGAAATCTTCAGGAAAATAGTCCATCAAAGTATAGGCTGGTTTTCCGGGTTCAGATCCAGTTAGATGCCTTGAGTAGTTCTCAACACCAGAGCAGAAACCTGTCTCACGAAGCATCTCAATATCAAAATTCGTCCTCTCCGATATTCTCTGGGCCTCCAGAAGCTTGTCCTCACTTTTAAAGTACTGTATCCGCTGCGCAAGCTCTTCCTCAATATTCGTAATCGCTTTCTCCATCTTATCCTGTGAAACCACATAATGGGAAGCTGGAAAGACAACCAAATGCTCTAAGGTACTTTTCAACTCACCGGTCAGCACATCAATCTCTAAGATTCTTTCCACTTCATCACCAAAAAACTCAACTCTAACTGCAGTATCCGCAGAAGAAATCGGGAAAATCTCCACAACATCACCACGTACACGGAAGGTTCCTCTCTTAAAATCCATATCATTCCTAGTATATTGGATATCAATTAATTTACGTAATACGTCGTCCCTATCCTTCTCCATGCCGGGCCTTAAAGACAACACCATATTCTGATAATCAATCGGACTTCCTAAACCATATATGCAGGAAACACTAGCTACCACGATAACATCATCTCTCTCTGTAAGAGCGGCAGTTGCAGAGTGCCTTAGCTTATCGATCTCATCATTTATAGCAGAATCCTTCTCAATATAAGTATCTGTGGAAGGAACATAGGCCTCCGGCTGATAGTAATCATAATAACTCACGAAATACTCTACAGCATTCTCAGGAAAATATTCCTTGAACTCACCATAGAGCTGGGCCGCGAGGGTTTTGTTATGTGCAATAATTAGGGTTGGCTTCTGTATCTTCTGAATGACATTCGCCATAGTAAAGGTCTTTCCTGAACCGGTGACGCCAAGCAGTGTCTGGCATTGGTTTCCGCTCTGGAATCCTTCGACAAGAGCTCGAATCGCTTCGGGCTGGTCCCCGGTAGGCTCATACTCTGACACTAATTTAAAATCCATAACACACATCCTCTCAAATATATTCTAAAGTCTACCCAGTAAAGGCTAGATAATTCGATAGACTGTTCTCTCTTCTTAAATGTCAAGTAATTATACCATAGCAAAATAGTAAAATCAATACATTTTTCGAATGTTTGTTCTTGTTTTTATAGGCCTTCAAACTTAAGAACCGGAAGACTTTATACTGCACTAAGTCTTCCGGTTCTTATTAAATATATCGAATTTCAGTATATAATAGTTCAATTAGACAAAGCTTTAGCACAATGCCTTTTATGTTAAATAATATTAATCAATCATAGCCGTAAATACGGTATAATCCCCTAGACGCCAAGGCTTATAATAATTATATGATGTATAAATTTTATCACCATCTACTTTAAAGAGTCCCTCATATTGAAGGAGAAAATCCATATTAGGCATGCCTTCCTCTGGATAGAGAATCGTGATAATCCTCTCTCCTTTATCGTATCGCCTTACGAACTCTTCCTCATAATCATCAATGGAATCTATTATGTTATCCTCATAAATATAGTATTGGAAGTCTTCACTATTACATTTTGGATAGTCACCCCTATCCCAGCTATGATCCTCTTCCATTATCTCGTCCGTTACCAGAAAATACTTATACTGAACCTCTCCCTGTTTATCTGGTACAGGATCATCAAAGGTGGTATCTACCTGATACCAGTTACCCCCTAATTGAACCATGTTCCATGCATGACTGACACCACTATCAAGTGATACTCCCACGACAAATTTAGAGTCAATCCCAAGAAGCTCCATAAATAGCTGGAAGGTCTCTGCATATCCTTGGCAGACTGCCACTCCCTTAAATAGTACCCCTTCAACGGTATAACTCGATTTTGGGATAGTACCCTTATCTAGATTGTAAGAATCATAGGCTGTATTCAATATTATGTAGTCATGGACTGCCCTAACCTTATCCTCATCCTCCATGCTCCCCTTAATAATCTCATCCAAAATCTGCTCTGCATACTCCTTAGTTCTACTTTCCTTCGGCGTCGGAGTAGGTGTAAGCATCGGCTCTGAGGTCGGAGTGGGCACGGTTGTCGGTTTTGATGTCGGAGTAGGCATGGCTGTCGGTTTCGGTGTCGGAGTAGACGTGGCTGTTGTTTTCGGCATCGGAGTTGACGTGGCTGTTGTTTTCGGCATCGGAGTAGGCATAGCCATCGGTTTTGGCGTCGCACCTTCCTCTATTGGCTCCGTTGCCACAGAGTCCCCTTGTTGATTTGCGTCTTGACCTGTTCCTTGGCCTGTCCAATTATCTGCCTCTTGAGCTGTCTCTTGACCGGTCTCTCGATCTGCCTCTGGACCGGTCCCTTGATCTGTCTCTTGATCTGTCTCTTGATCTGTCTCTTGATCTGTCCCTTGATCTGTATCTTGATCTGTCTCTTGGTCTGTCTCTTGATCTGTCTCTTGACCTGTCTCTTGATCTGTCCCTTGACCTGTCTCTTGACCTGTCTCTTGACCTGTCTCTTGACCTGTCTCTTGACCTGTTTTTTTCTCATTCTCTGGTGAATCGGTTATCTGTCCACTCACTTCTTGCACATTCGATATGCTTTCCTGTTTTCTCTCTTCCACTTGCTTAGAACAGGAGGCTAATATGAACACACTAAGACTGAAGATCATCATAAATGTCATATTGCTCTTTATGCTCTTTATGCTCTTTATGCCCTTTATGTCCTTAATTCTCTTTATGTCTTTAATTCTCTTTATGCTTTTATTTTTCTTTATGCCTTTGGTGCTTCTTAGATATTGTCCCATATGTCTACCTCTCGTTATCACGATACAATAAATAACAACAATTCTACTCGTTCATTCCCTTGGTAGCCTCGATGCATAAATGATAGAAAGAATCCTTGAATTTTTTATCATTTTCTATCGTCCGCTTTTTGGTATTACCACCTACACGTTCTCTGGATCTGCGATATTTCTTAGCAATATCCCGTTCCATCAGCATCGTGTCGATATTGTCATCTGTATATAACCGTCCGTTCTGGTGAATTGCATATGCACCCCTACCCAAGGCCATCGCGGCTACTCCATAATCCTGTGTAACAACCACATCTCCACGGTTCGTACGGTTAATAAGTGCAAAATCCACAGCGTCGGGCGCTTTGCTTACTACGACAATCTCACTATATCCAGAGAAAAGGATATGGCTGGTGTCAATAAACATAAATACCGGTATCTGAAGTTCTATGGCAATATCCTCGATAATTTCCTTTACCGGACATGCATCCGCGTCCACTAGTATCTTCATCCCACATCCCCCTTATCTAGCCACTGCGCGGTGGCCACTATCTTTGATCTTTATTTTAAAGCATCTTATCATAATATAGTAGCAATAACAAGGGATTATGCTCAGCTATTGTTGCAATCTTTCAATCTGACGCTATATAACTTATTATATATCAGCTTTCCTTGAATCCGATCAGACTGCATTAGAGAAATCTCTGAAACTTCCATACTCTTGGAAGATAAACTATTATTTAAAGCTCTCCACTCATAACCATTTCGAAAGGTTGTCCTCCTTGATAGTGTTACATGAGGTCTATATTCTTTATCATCTACCACAAATCCTTCATTGTTCAGCCCGGATTCCAACTCCTTCTGTATCCTCCATAGTGTACTTTCCTTGCTAACTTGAACAAAGCAAATATCCCCTTCTCTACGGCGGAAGCTACCAAGCCCTCCGAAGTCTAAGGTAAAGCTACTACTATTGGTTTTCTCTACTGCCTGCATCATCAACTTTTTTACAAGTTCTAGCCTTTTCGTCTCACCAATAAAATTTAAGGTTAGGTGCAGATTTTCTCTGTGCGTAAAGCTTCCGGAAATTATATTCTTTTTAAGTTCATCGATTATCTCTGTGTATATATCCTTCATGTCTTCATCCAGTGTAATAGCTATAAAAAGTCTCATTTTAACCACTCTCCCATGGATATTGCTTTCAACTTAATAGTATAATATTCCCGTGTACATTACAAATTTATTTATAAAAATTAATATAATTAATTTATCTAAAACCGATATACTAATGTATAATGAGAAGTATAATACAATATTACTTTTGACGCCTAAGCCCGCTGAACAAATGGCCATGACTTAACTAATGAACATGGTTTAACTAATGGCCATGACTTAACTAATGAACATGGCTTAACACTACACTACATAACTTGGAGGAAATTATATGAGAAAATATGTAATCGACCGATTTGAAGGAAATATCGCAGTATGTGAAGACGAGGAAGGATCCATCTCCAAAATACCAAAGTACAAACTTCCTCTCGAATGCAATGAAGGAGATTATTTGTTACAGGATGATCACGGAATGTACAGCTCCGAGACGCCTGATGTTCGGACTGCTGAAAACCGGATACGTGAGAAAACAAACCGGTTACTTGAAAAAGAAGATACGGACAAGACTGAACTCTTCAAGCTTATTCTCACACAGCTCAAAGCTTTACTGGAGGGAGAAACCTATGTGATACCGAACCTTGCCAATACCTCAGCTTTACTTAATCAGCATTTGAATGATATTAATTGGGTGGGGTTTTATCTAATACAGAAGGGCGAACTGCTATTGGGTCCTTTCCAGGGACGCCCGGCATGTATTCATATACCGATTGGAAAGGGTGTATGCGGTACTGCAGTTTCGGAGGGAATAACCCAGCTTGTTGATGATGTCCATACATTTCCAGGGCATATAGCTTGTGATAGCGCTTCCCGTTCCGAATTGGTAGTCCCAATTCGAGTAGGCAACCACATCATAGGTGTACTGGATATTGATAGCCCCACTCCTGGTAGATTTGATGCCCAGGACCTTGAAGGTCTGGAGAAAGTGGCAGAGCTTTTAGCCAATAGCTGTGATTGGGCGCTATAACTCTCGTATTACAAAAAGGGTATACCCGATATCATACCATTGTTGTAGTGTACACGAATGGTCTAATATAATAGGTATACCCTTTATTAATTGTATTTACTATGCAGATGTGCTATTACTGAGCGACCTTAGATCCGCAATTTGGACAGAATACAGTATTTGATGGTAAACTAGCTCCACAACCGGGGCATAAAATAGTATCTGTAGCTGCTGCCGCTGTATATGTCACATCAATTATCTCATTCTTAGAGCCACAGGACGGGCAGAAGGTTGAATTACTTGGCATCTCAGCCCCACAGCTGACACAACCACGGACTCCCTTGATGGAACATATCTCTTCTTTACATTGTTCAATTGCACCCTGTGCATTAATCACCTGTTGGAATAACTCCATAAACTCAGGAGCCGGATTATCCTTGTTAGCCTCAAAGTATTGCTTTCCAATCTACTGAAGGACATCCTTAATGATATCCTCATAGCTATGAACCTTGGAATTCAGCTTAGCTAAGTCCGAAATATCCTTTGCTTTCTTTGCTACGTCTTTTCCTCCTTTGGAGATCTTGTCGCCAATCTTTTCAAATAATTCCATTGTTAACCTCCTATTAAGTCATACTGTTTATGTAGCCTTACATTTATCAGAAATTAAATGAATCCTGGGTAAGATACCATTTGGATCCAATCTTAATTACAGTCATTTCTGTTTCATCTTTATCCTTATCCTCAGAGCCCTTTATTATCATTTCCACCTCAAGCTCATAGGCTTCCTTGATGTTAACCTTCTCATCTGAACTGTATTCAATATCCTCTTCAATAGACTTAATTTCCTTTTTACTCAGTTTATCCTTGTCAATAACCTTATAGGAAATCTTAATATTCTTGCCATAATCATCCTTAAGGCCATCAGTTAGCATATCCATGAACTCATCTGTCTCTCCATCATAGTAATCATCGATTTGATCTTCAATCGGATCAGTAACATAGTCTGGGAATGCCTTCATCATCTTCTTAAAACTACCATCTTCCATGCCTTCAGTCATGTATTTCAGAGGTCTCTCATAGGCAGGAGTTGTAAATAAGCCAACAATCTTAACCAGGGCAAAAATACCAAGCAGTGCTATCACACCCACCACTACCATACCAATTACCTTATTGTTATTCGGCTTCTTAGTACCTTGATTGTAATTTACATATGTATTGGGAACCTGACCCTGCATCCCCTGTGGAGCTGTATCTTGTGGTGCCGTATTCTGTGGTACCTCATTCTGTGGTGTTGCGTCTGCTACCTTTGTGCCGCATTGTCCGCAAAAACCCAATCCCTCTTTAACTTCAGAACCGCAATTACTGCAAAATCCCATATTCTTAACCCTCCAACACTTTCTTATCAATTAATCAAGTCATAATAACGGAATTAATTAAATGATATACTAATATTAATTATACGATAAAAGAGATAATTGTCAATACTGGTAATAGTTATTATCAATTATACAAGAGGTGATTTTATCCATTGTTTCCTCTATGCCAAGCCCCTCACTATCAATAATCACATGTGCATATTGCTCGTATAATGGGCAGCGTTCTTCATATAGAGATCTCAAATTTTGTCCTTCTCTTAATACAACTCCTCGTTGCCTTATGCAACCTAGGCGTTCCTCTATGGTATCAAAACTCAGCTTAATATATATTACTATCCCTATTTGTCTAAGGTGTTCCATGGCTTCTGAACAATAAACCACACTGCCGCCGGTAGCTATAACTGAATTCTGTGTGGCAATCTCACGGTTAACCAAGTTTTCAACATTAAGGTAACCATCAATTCCTTCTGTATCTATGATCTCCTTGAGAAGTCTACCTTCCTGCTCTTGAATTAGAATATCAGAGTCAATAAAACTCATTCCTAAAACCTTAGCAAGAATAACACCGATAGTACTTTTGCCGGCTCCCGGCATTCCAATCAGTACAATATTCTTCATTCTTTAGTATCCCTTTCTGTAATGTATCTTCCTGCGATGACTTTCCTATGATTTTTTTCCTGCGATGACTTTCCTGCAATGACTTTCCTACAATGACTTTCCTATGATTTTTTTCCTGCGATGACTTTCCTGCAATGACTTTCCTGCAATGATTTTCCTGTGATGATTTTCCTGTGATGTTTTTCCTGTGATATTCTTCCTGCCAATGACTTTCCGACGATAATTTACCTGTTATATTAAATACATTATATAACTATATATGTTATACAATCTATCATATTCCTATCGCCTTGCACAGAAAGGCAAGTGATTTCTCCTTAAGCTCATCGTGTCTGTCTCGGAGTGCCACTTTGTCCTTTATATTAAACATACTAAAATCCTTAAATTCTTTGATATCATAGAGAATGTGTGACTCAAGACCCAGCTCCTTAAGTAAGTTGGCTGTCCTGCTGCCTGTATCTGAATGTAGCATTGAGACGAAAGGTTTCTCATAAATAGTTGAAAACACAGTGCCATGGAACGAATTTGTAATTACATATTCCGCTCCTTCGATTAGCCCTAAAAACTCCCCAGCATCCGCTGTATAGAAGGGTGTAAGTTCATTCTTCACTCTTGGAACGGGTCTTCGATAGATAAGTGGTAGTCCAAGTGCTACTGATATACGATTAGCAAAACTAATGAGCTGGTCATTCTTCTCAATCATATATACCAAGATATACTTCTCTTCAATAGAGTTCTTGATCTTTATTTCTTCGTAATCCTCCATATTTAAGAGAAGCGTCGGATCTAATACCACCTCTACTGGCGTGGATACCAGTTCAGAGACTGCTCCCACGGTGCTCCGCTCTCGGACAGAAATCGCATCGAAGGCTTCTAGACTCTTCCTATATCTATCCTTGTATTTAGGGTTAAAGTAATCCCTACCGATGCTTGCCGCATAAGCAATCCTCCTACCTTTCCCTCCAAACTCCAGAAAGTAAGCTGGATCGTAGCCTGCGGTATGAGTATCATTCCAGACCTGGTCGCTACCGACAATATAAGCATCCAACTCCGGTGCATTTTCTCTTAAGTCTATATAGGTTTTGTAATCTCCAATCAAATTAAAATTCAACTTTGAAAAGCGAATAAACCTATGGTATCTCTTCAGGCTGTCCCTGTGTAGTAAGAACTGACGAAGTCTCAGTAGCTGCCTGGTTACACCTCTCCGACAGAGCATTGGGTCATACAGCCTATCAATGATCTCAGGATGATAATTAATGACACCAGCCTCGATGCCCCTGTCCTTTAATACCTTCTGTAATGCCCATGTCTGAAGAATAGCCCCATAATTATTAGCGCTATGAAATGTTATTACTCCAGCTTTCAATTGTCCACCTCCGTCAGAATCTTTGACATAGGAAATAATGCGTCCTCGTTTAAGATAATATTTTCTGCTTTAGTTTGCAGCAGTTCATATTCCTTAGTTGCCACGATTGCATAATATCTGTTAAATAGTTTAAGGAATATCTTGACTCTTCTACGGTATCCCTGAGATTTTCTATAATGCTTAAAATCAAAATACTTAAAATTATAGATGGATTTAGTAGCGATGCTCTGGCACATCAAAGCCACCATATAGTCCTGGGTTGTATGATGTATGGCGATATCAAAGCGTAGGGTTCCGAAATACTTTTTCAGCTCTCGTTCTGTTACCCTCTGAAGGATGCTTCCCACATAGCCCATTCGAAGGCCAAAGCTTGTCAACAGTTTGCATCTTATATACTCGCTCAATGTAAAATCCACATTATACGTAATTGGAAAGTATCCGACCTCCTTCTTCAGTGTAGATAGCATCTGGGTGGCATTCTTAATCTTATCAGCCATTACACAAACAAAGACATCATAGAGCTCTGAATCAATTGAATTAATATTAGCAACTAGTCTTCTTGCATTATCATTACTCTTCATGCCATTAATGAAGATAAATACCTTCTTCCTATCGTCAGCCTCTACAACTTTAACCCGTGAATAACTGTCCACAGTTTCCTGACATCCCTCAGCTTCCTTACTTCTCTCAGCTTCGTCATCCCCCTTGGACTTGCCATTTATCAGTAGCTCACATACCATTGCCGGTGTATCTGCCGAATCCTTAGAGCAGAATCGGTTAAAGAATTCCGTATATGGTGTCAAACCGCGGTTAATCTCTTCTATCAGATCTGGTACTGTCTCTACCTTAGGAAGGTCTAACTCCTCCAGATCAAGATACAGTCCACGATCTGTTAAGTACTCCTGTCTGTCATAAACGAACAGTACCATCTTCCTCTTCGTGACACCAAAATCAAACATAATACTTGAGTAATCCGTAACCAGTACGTCACAGGCATTCAGAAAATCATAGGTTTCATAATCCTTTGGAAATTCCATGATATGTCGAAAACCGTCATAATCCATCTGGTCCTTCACATAGGGATGAAGCTTGACATAAAAAGCCTGATCCTTAGTGAGACTAGCATCGATTAGTTGAAAATACTCTTGCAGATTCTTGATCTGCTTCGTATTCTCCTTCTGGTTGAGTAAACCTCTCCAAGTCGGCATATAGACAATAAGCTGCTTGTCCGTCATACCGATTTCCTCTCTGAGCTTCTCGTATCTGTTATGGTCTAAGAATACAGAATTTCTCGGATAGCCGCAGGTGAGAACAGTTCCTGGATATATCTTGTCAAGCATATAGTCTCTTTGAAACATATCCCTAGAAAATTCATTCTGATACAGCAAATAATCTGAAATCAGGAAATTCCTCTGTATATTACCTAGGGCATACTCCCTTGAGGGGACGATTCTTCCCATTGCCTTTAGGGGTGTTCCATGCCAGGTATTTAAAAGTATCTGGTCATCCCTCTTAATATAATAGGGTGGGAAGCTTGTATCTGTCACCAGATATCTAGCTGAAGCCAATGCCCTAAGATACATTTTAGTGTGGATCGGGACATAGTTATAATTATATATCCCATAACGTTCGAGAAGTTCTTTGTACCGTGGCATCAGGGAGGGCTTCATTACCAAGAGTATCCGGTAGGAGGCATACTTCTCTCCTGAGAGCTCTTTCATTATGGCAAATATGTTCCCAGCCAGATCCTCACCATGCTTTGATTCCAGGAGTATATCCCCAGGCACTACGGATAGCCTTTTAAACATCTTGACATAATAGGCTGTACTATTCCTCTTAAAATAGGTTAGGAGGGGTAACTTATTCGCAATCAGCCCCAGCTTATCTTGGGTCGTTTTCCACTTCTTAATCCTTCTCTTCCATTTCTCAAAAAAATCTCTCCCCTTCTTAAATACCTGTACAATAACATTTGGAGTATATTCACGAATAAATGCCATACGGAGTAGCTTACCTCTACTCGTGTACAGCTTTAGTTTCTTCTTAAGTTCAGGAGCGGCAGAATATCTTAGATAATGATTCTTCCTCCAGTTAGGCAAATTCTCATCAAGGAAGTCTTGGGTCTCCCTAATAACTTGTTTTTTTAATTTTAATTTGCCCTTATTCTCTCTCTTAAATAAAGATCCATAACGAAATAGAAGATGTCTGGTACAGATGTATTCCAGTTCATCGTGGAAGGTCTCCCAATGGCCATTCTTCTTCATATAATCGAACATGAGATCAAAGGACCTCGTGATATCTAGAGTCTGCTCTGTGAAGCTATTTAAGAAGCCCCCCTGCCTGGTACGGCGGTAATTATAAAGTGGCTCCTCGACAACACCTATATACTCAGCCTTGCAGGCTGTCTCATAGGAAAAGACCAAATCCTCAAAACGCAGGTTTTCAGGAAAATAGATACCTGAAAGTAACTCCCTTTTAAATAATTTATCCCAGGGAAATGGTGAAATATGTGCGAGTTCAAACTTGCTGTCTGATAGTTTAAAATTGCTATTGATTAGCATAGTCCCAGCTGTTTCTTTCTTATACTGGCCAAGGTGTTCCTTCTCATAGACATTATATCTGCCACAGATTACGATATCATTTCCATCCTTCTTGGCCTTGTTATACAGCTTTTCACACATATCAGGTTCCAGAAAATCATCGCTGTCCACAAATAGTATGAACTCTCCGCCTGCCCTATCAATCCCGTAATTTCTCGCGTGACTGACCCCACTGTTACTAATTGAATATATCTTAACTCTGTCAGGATAACTCTCCTGATATTTCTCCAAGATCTTCAGACTTTGGTCAGTACTTCCATCATTTACTGCAATCAACTCGATATTCGGTAGAGTCTGTTCAAATATAGAATCCATGCATTGTGAAAGATATCGTTCCACATTATAGACAGGTAAAATAATACTGATGTTATAATTCTGGTTCCCCACGATGAAATCCTCCATTATGTTAAACTTTCTTGGTATCATGTCTAATTCCCGTTAAGGTTAAATACTGCCTCTGCTACCTTTTGTGATGCATTACCATCCTCCCAGGCGCAGAATTTATCATAGAACAGCTTATATTTATCTTCATAATCCTTAGTGACTGTATCAATATTATTGATGGCCTCTATCACTTCATCCGAGGTAAATAACAGTGGACCCGGTAACTCCTCTTCAATATTGATATAGAAGCCACGGAGAACATCCCTGTATTTCTCAAGGTCATACATGAAGAAAAGCATCGGTCGACGTAAATTAGCATAATCAAAGAATACTGAGGAATAATCCGTAATTAGGATATCCGAAATCAGGTAAAGCTCAGCGATATCATCATATTTACTTAGGTTGAAAGCAAAATCCTCAAGACCACTTGTATCCAAGCTGTCCGCGATAAAATAATGAGTACGGAGTAGGATAACATAATCCTTCCCCAGCTTCTCCTTAAGCTTTCGCAGATCTAGCTGAAGTGCAAATTTGTACCTGCCCTTGGAATAATATTCATCATCTCTCCAGGTAGGTGCGTACAAAATAGTCTTCTTATCCCTCGGAATCCCTAGCTTATCCTTTATCTTAGCTGCTACCTGTTCCCTGTTCTTATCATGAAGTATGTCATTTCTCGGATATCCGGTCTCTAGCATCACTTTATTATATAGGAAGCATCTGCGAAATATCTCACTGGAATACCCATTCGGGGCAATCAGGTAATCCCATGCCCTTGACTGCCTATAGGTCTGTTTCTTGTAACGGGAGGTTGCTGAGCTGATATCCTCCTGGTCAAATACCAGACGCTTAAGCGGAGTGCCATGCCAGGTTTGCAGAAACACATTTCCCTTTCGTTTTCTTGCCCACTCCGGCTGCCTTCCGTTAAAAACATAATATTTACAGCGTGCCAGATAATAGCAGTAACGGATGCTAAACCGCTTTACTTTCACATGCCGGTATGGAATATGTGTCTTTTTCTTATCTATTACCCATATGAATTTGAACTCGCCGGGATAGTTGGCTGACAAATACTCATATATATATTTCGGACTATCTGAATAATTCTTGCCAAAAAAGCTCTCACAGAAAACCCAGTTGTCCTTGACGCTTTTCTTAAGGAACCTGTGAATGTATAGAAATTTAGCCAAGGCTCTTCTGTTTCTTGTGATTCTTTTCAGCTTCTTATAAGCCAAATGACGGTTCACCAAGGACAAGGATTTTGTCAGATTCCCCTCCACCAAGGCCTTAAATAGCCTGCGACGATACCTCACCTGTTGACGGAGCAAATTTTTGTCAATTTCACAAGCTAACTGGTGCAGGACTTCAAATTGTCGCTCGCGTTGTTTTATTTTCTTGGTTCTACGCATCCTCGGTGCAAAATAGATAGCATAGTAGCGTAGAATCTTTTTATCCAACCGTCTCCTTAGGTCACTGTCAGTCGGAATAAGTCCCACTGTATACAGATAGGTACTGATGTATTCACTGAAGCTTTTTGCTCCCTTCTCCTGGCTTAAGGAGGGGTTATTAATGGAATCATTATGATTCCTTTTCATATAGAATGCCTCTGGCTCATATGAGAATGAATCTGCACTTTGAAGCAACTGAAATACGAACGGACAGTCTGACAGATAAATTATATCATCTTTAAACCTCAGATTATTCTCTTCAATCAAAGATCTCCGGATTAAGATATGTAGTACCGTAATATTCCTGATTGATTTTCTTGCAGAAATCAGATTCCAGTGAGCCTGTATGCGTCGGTCTATCCCGCCTCCGTCTTCCTCGCTCTTATCTATATCTGTGGCTTCGCTTAGAAGTTGATTATCATCCAGTGTACTTTCACTTTCCGATTCTCCACCATTCTCCATATCAAGCTGACCGGAAGATACAGTACTCTCCTCCTCATCCTCGTCCCCTTCGGCTTCTTCGCCCTTCTCCATATCCCGGTTTTGGTTTGCTAGGAAGGTACTACGTTTAAACCAGGTCCAGCTCTTCTTACCGTATACAAGGTCGCAATTCTCCCTTTCGGCTGCTATGGCCATTAGCTCCAGTGTATCTAACGCTATATAATCATCACTATCGAGAAAATAGATATAATCCCCCTGTGCTACCTGCAATCCATAATTTCTCGCTGCTGCTACTCCAGTGCCCTCCACGAGAGGAAGCTCCTTTATATCAAGCATTCCCTCATAGGTCTTTAACATCGGTCCAATATCCTCTTCAATATGGTCGCATATGAGCAAAACCTCAAAATCACGATAAGTTTGTTCTAATAAACTTTGAAGAGCTTCCTCCAAAAAAAACAATCCTTTATGGAACGGGATAATCACACTTATCCTCATATCTTTGACCTCCTAAGTACCCCTTCAATTGTATCTATAAGAGAAATATTACTTGAATTTCGTAATATTGTCAATAATGGGGCTGTCGCACATTTTGTGCGACAGCCCCATCATCTTCAGATTACTGTAAATCCTGCTTACCAGTTATCTTGCTTGTCTCATCCATGGTAAAAGAGGATTTGACATCCGCATCCTTAAAGTATACGCTACCATCCACAGTTGTATCAACTAACTTGAAATTCTCTGTATTCACATACAGGTTACCCTTAAAGGTTCCATGCTGTATGCTCGCTTCCGGGCTATTGATCGTAAGCTTAGGTGCTGTCAGCGTAAATCTATTCGTAATATTGCGGCTCTCATCCTGAGTATATAGGGCTATCTTACGTTGAATAATATCCTTACCTGCATCGTCTTTCTTTCCATTAGTAAATTCTCCGTCAAGAGTGATATCCTGGGTAATTGTCATATCTTTCAGAAGACAGATAATCCAAGTCCCATCCTTACTAATAGCACTCACAAAGGCACCCTCCTCATTCACGATAGAGGCGCTGGTCACAGCATCTGGTTCTGGAGTGGGTGTTAGCTCAGGAGCAGTAGTAGGCGCAGTAGTAGGGTCGGCTGCTGGAGCCTGAGTCGCTGCGGGGGTCACATCAGTTGCAGGAGTAGGAGTAGTACCTCCCTCCCCGTCATCCTTCTTTCCACAACCCATAAATAATAAAGATAAGATAACCATAGTCATAAGAACTGCTTTCACTTTCATTTAAATCCTCCTTAGACACATATGTGTATTGAATTTGTAACTAATAAGTTACTTTATTTCTACATTATTACCAAAAATGCAAAAATAATTCAAGGCTAGGATTTATATGGTAAAAAACTATTATTCTATAGGAAAAAATTGATTAAAGGCTGAACTGTGCTTCATGCTACCATCCTTAAATACCCATAAAGCTTCTGTATCCTCCAACCCTTCGACTAAGGCCAGCCCTTGTTCATAGGGCATGTTAAATACTGAGGTAGAGAGTGCGTCAGCCATACCAGAATCCCTGCATATTATAGATACTGCTGTATAATAACTCGCAGGCATAAGAGTATCAGGGTCAATGATATGATGATATCTCATACCCTCTACGGTATAATACCTCTGATAATCTCCACTAGTGACGAGGGAATAATCCTTAAGTCTAAGCACATAGAGATTCGACTGTTCACTCTCCATATCAGGGTTCTGAATTCCGACATTCCAGGCTTCTCCGTCAGGCTTGTTACCAATCGTGCATACATTTCCTCCAACACTAAGCATCGCATTCTGGTAGCCCTTGGTAACCATATCACGTGCTACCATCTCGGTTGCATATCCCTTCGCGATGGCGCCGACATCCAGACTCATCTCAGGATCTTCAAGAAATACTGTTCCTGAATTCCTATCAATAATCAGCTTATTGATATCCGTATGTTCAGACTTCTCCTGCAGTAGTTCCATTGGCGGTAGCTTGGAATTCTCCGGATCATCAATTCCCTCAGTACGATAATCATGCCAAACCCTAAGTACAGCACCGTAAGCAATATTAATCTCTCCACCTGTTATTTCAGCTGCCTTCTTCGAGAAATCGAGCAAATCAATAATCCTTACATCAACCTTGACTGGGCTAATCCCAGCATTGTCATTGATTGTCTTGATATTGTTGATTCCCTTATAGTCGTTATAGATATCATACAGTTTGTGGTATTCCTCCAAATCGTCATGGACTGCCTGAGCAAAGGTGCTAAAATCCTCTTCACTCTTGCCAAAGCCTACGATTGTCGTGACTGTATCGAAAAGTTCCAGAAAGGTTGCCTCATACCTAGTCGCCTCTTTCTTACTACAACCGGACATATTAAGAAATACCACTATCATTAGTAAGCTTGCTATTATTCTTCTCATCAAATCTCTTACCTCAAAAATGGGAGTGCTGCTTATCTGCAACACCCCCATATTATGCTAGATTAATCAGTTACTTACTGAGCGTTTGCTACGGCTTTGTCAACACCAGCGATGAAATCACCGATATGTACTGTTACTGATGCTGCTAAATCTGCATCCCCTGCTAAGCCATCAGCAGTAATAGCAATCTTGTCAACCTCAGCAACGGTCTTGCCGGTTACATACTTAGAAAATGCATTTGCCTGCTCATACCATTCTTTGCCGATAGATGAAGATCCCTTCATGTTATAGCCTTCCTTCAGTTCCTGTTTTGTCTGAAGAGCTGCTGTAAGATCTGTGGTGATTGCTCCTGTAGTATCAAAGTTTACATTGCTCTGGGAAGCATCAACTAAGCTACTTGTAATCTTGCCCTTAGCATCTGTGGTTACTGCAGTATAGAAGGAATAAGCCTGTGCTACGCCAGCTTTTTCAGCAGTTGCATCTGCAGATTTAGCGATTGTTGTAGATACGCTAAGTCCAAGCTTATCTGTAGTTTTAGCACCAAGATCCTGTGCGTTAGCTACTGCCTTTTCAACACCTTCAATAAACTCATTGATATGTACGGTAACGGAAGCTGATAAATCAGCATCTGTAGCTTTTCCTTCAGCATCGATAGCGATACCCTTTACTTCAGCAACAGTTTTACCAATTACATATTTTTCGAACTCGTCAGCCTGCTGGTACCACTCTTTGCCAATACCAGAATTCTTAAGCATTCCGTATTCTTCCTTTAAATCCTGCTTTGACTTAAATTCTGTAGCTAAGTCAGTTAAGATTTTACCTTCTGCGGAAAAGTTAATCTTTGTCTGAGCAACATCGATGGAACATTTTACAATCTTTCCAGCCTTGTCAACTAATACTGCAACTACGGTAGAATCTACCTCTGCAAGGCCATCTTTCTCACCAGGTATAGCAGATTTTGCAACTGATGAGATTACTGCAAGACCTGTCTTTGCAGTTTCAGCTTTCTTGTCGTTACTACTACATGCAGCTAACGTAGTCATTACTAAGGTTAAGCTGATTAATAACGCGATAATTTTCTTCATTTTTGTTTCTCCTTTTAAGTAGTATATGAGTTGTGTTGCTTTTTTATTTAATCCGTCTATAATAGCACGGAAGAATAAACAATAATGATAGTTCCTGCTATTTCGTTATTCCTTTGACAATCCAGAGAGCAAAATAATAAATTCACCGTTATGACCAATGGATGCCTATTCAGTTTTGTTCAAATACTTACAGCTCAGCTCATGCTACCAGTGCACTGATAAATACTGTCAATACTACAGACCCCATTATTATCACATAGTTTTTAATAGCCACTATAAATGTGGTCGCTTTCTCCTGCTTCTTAAAGAATGTCTTTATATTATTATGTACCGGAAATATCGTAAACAAGGACAACAAGCATATCGGTGAAAGAATACGTAATATAACCATAGCAATCGTTGCCACATAGGTCATGTAATAGAGACCAGCAAAAAGGTAAAGAGCTTTAGTATTAATATAATAAGGCAGAGTATGTCTCCTTACTGCGACGTCTTTCTCCAGATCACAGATATTGTTAGCCAACATAATATTTGCAGTTGTGCAAAAGGGTATAATAGCAAACAGTAACAGTGATAACATAGGTATAACCTGTATATCCATAGATATAGTCTCGAGACTAACTTCCATGACAAGAAAGGTCCCTGCTGGCATATTAATGTAAAGTAAAATAAACGGAATTAACAAACCGTAAAATATACCCGATAGAGCTTCACCCAAGGGCATCCTGGAGATTGGAACAGGACCATAGGTGTAAAATACACCACACAGGAAACAGATTCCGCCAGTCAGTAGAACGACGATATCGGTTAGATACGCCAGATAAATGCCCATGGCTGTAGCTATAGCAAATAATAAATAGATAATAATCAAAGCTATCTTTCTCTTAAACTGTAAGGTCTGATGATTATTCTTGGTATCAATGTAGTTGTTGATAGCCGTAGTCGTCAGATCGAATATAAACATAGCTCCGAAGAATAAACCAGTCAAGCCCCAATTGATCTGTTCCTTCCTATAAAGAAGAAACG
>DATESP010000196.1:0-2183 GCA_035270645.1 Mobilitalea sp.
CTTCTCCCACTCTGCTTGCACCCCATCCAAAAAGCTCTTCGTCTCTGATATATCTGTATTCGGCAGATGTACCATAAATTTTGTGTTATCCAAATCACTTGCATATTCATGTGTGGAATTAAGATATTGTGGTCCTAATGGAGTCAATAACAACCTATCTGTACGTATATTCATTGCTTGCTCCCCTCACTTATTCTATCATATTTATTCTATTTCTCCCAATAAATTCTCTTATGTGGCCGTTCCATATCATTATGGTTTGCATAATCAGGTTCTGCATGCCTGACAAAATATACGATTGTCATATCTCACCTCATTTCTGCGCAACTTTTGCACATCCAATAATTTCAGTTTGAACCGTCTCAAATCCGAAGGACTTCGCAAGCTCAATGGAAGCGCTATTCTGACTATCTACAATATATACAGGCACTATGCCTTCAGATTCACACATTAAAATTATTCTGAATAAGAGTTCTCTCGCATAACCTTTACGTCTATACTTTTCATCCGTCCAAACGACTATGTTGCCATACCCATAATCAATGTTTGATACCTTGCAGTAGGATACGATGTTTCCACTATCTCTAATGACGTATTTCTTATATTTACTTATATATTCAGCTGCTTGACTTCGCCAAACATTTGCATAAGCTTTGTTCCTATTCAGCGTCATTCGGTACATCCTGCTGATACGATATCCCGTTTCGTGTAACAGACCTAATTGCAGAATGTCTTCAAAGGAACAATCAATAATGGCAGTGCAAATATTATTTATTATATTTTCAGATATTGACGGTGATACTGAGACAATCCGTTTACCACTATAATCCGTTATAATGATTTTATATGCAAAATTTCTGTTTAATAGTGTGTCTCTATCGGGGGACGGGCACACCAGACAATTATGTATGTCCCTCCCTGCATCAAGTGCTAAATACCTCGAATAATACTTCGCAAACATTCATCTCTCCTAGTCTATATACTTCTCTCTCTGCTTTTGCTTAGTAGCTATAAAGCAGTAATAATACCACAAGCAAATTCCTTTGAAATGCATCTACTCGATGGAATATGAATCAGTATGGCGTTTCGATCATATTTTTCAAGCATATAATAATAAGCCTCATTGCTTAGATTGCCAAATCCCTATATTACTCGAAATCCTTATACATTAAACTAGGCTGAATTCCTGTATTGTTTTGATATTTTCCACTCTTATACAAGTCATAATCCCCTTCTATATCATGATAATAGATTTGGCATATCTCGATATTAGGATATAATATTATGGGTTGTACGCAAAATATTTCCAACGTCCAATACCCCGCAAAGCCAATATCACCAAATCCTGCGGTTACATGAATGAACAAGCCCAACCTCCCTGTTGAAGAGCGGCCTTCAAGCATTGGCACATACTTATCCGTGCTCGTAAATTCATTCGTTCTCCCTAAGTACAATATATTTGGTTTTAATAGTAGGCCTTCTTCAGGTATGCAAATTTTAGAAGTAGCATTAGGTTTTTTCATGTCAAGAATCTCGTTATTATAAACTAACAATTCATTTGCCAATGATAAATTGTAGCTATTCGGATTTATTCTATTTTTATCAAATGGCTCAATGATAATTTCTTTCCCCATACGTTTTTGGATTTCTTTCCCTGATAATATCATTAGTTAACCTCTCCTTTGGTTCTTCCATAATATGTTGTCAAAATCATACATTACTGTTTATTTATAAAAATCAGAAGATATTAATCCATAATAGCAAACATTCCTATACCCTAACTCATAATGATTATAATTTCTTAAAACTCCTTCTAACAAAAATCCGCTTTTCTCTAAAACTCTACAGGATGCCGTATTTATCTGCAATGCCAGTGCTTCCACTCTTTCTAATCTCAAGCCTTCAAAGACATATTTCACTATATCTCTCGTGATTTCTGTAGCATACCCCTTCTTCCAATACTGGGGCAACAGATTATATCCAATTACGCATCTATTAGAATTAGGATTACATCCTATAATTCCTGCCTCACCTATAAATTCATTTCCATCCTTTTTATGTAATGCCATAAACGTATATTCTCCTGAAGCTCTGTCGTGAATTAAATTATCAAGCATAGATTTAGCTTGTTCTATATCTTTTAGGGGAACAAATGTAGAATGCTTCCAGACCTCTTCGCATGA
>DATESP010000197.1:0-2631 GCA_035270645.1 Mobilitalea sp.
TTAATTCCATAATTCATTAACTCCTTGGTATCCGACCACTTTAAGCTTTTACGAGGCGGCCAACCACAGCCTAAGACAACTGAAACCAGAGTGCGGTCAGGTCTTTTAATTGCACCCACAAAGCAATATCCGGCTCTGCCAGTAAAGCCTGTCTTCACGCCTATCGCACCCTCCATCATATAAAGGAATTTATTCTTGTTGGATACTGAGAAGGATCTTCCATTAATCAATTCCTTGAATTGATAGGAAGGTGTATTGGTAATATTGATAAATTTATCATTTTTAATTGAATAACTAGTGATAACGGCAAGGTCCTGCGCCGTGGTGTAATGTCCTTCTGCATCCAACCCATTCGGTGTAACAAAATTCGTATTATCACAACCCAAAGACCGCGCCTTGTCATTCATCATAGTAGCAAAGCCCTCCACAGAGCCTCCCACATGCTCTGCGATAGCTACCGCCACATCATTATGGCTTTCTAACATTAGGGAATGAAGTAAATCTATCAGATAGTATTGTTCACCTGAACGGATATTAAGCTGGACATCCGGCATTCTAGCCGCATAGGACGATACGGTAACTATGTCATTTAAATCGGCATTTTCTAATGTCACTATACAGGTCATGATTTTGGTTGTACTAGCCATGGATAATTCTTCTTGACCATTTTCTTCATATAATACACGATTATTTTCAGCATCCATAAGTAAGCAAGATGCTGCATGCAGTTTAATATCATGTTCATTAGAAGCTGTCTGATTCATGTCTGTAATTTCAGTTTCAGACATATAATCAGGTACATATCTTCTTCCCTCCTTACCTTGGAGATTTTCCTCTCTGAGATTTTTTTCGAAATCCTCCTGTACGCCATTTTCATTTTCAATTTCGCTATAGTACATATTTACCTTCTCAAAATTACGATATACAAATAATGACAACAGAATAAAACAGGGAACAATACTCCTCAACCTATGCTTCAATTTAATCAGTCCAATACAATTTCTTATTAAAATTTATTGTAAATGCGTCAGATTATTCATACTTTAATAATAAGTAAGTAATCTCCCATCTCTAGGCTTTCGGAGTAGGTGTTGGGTTTCAAAACAGCTATGTAAAAACATCTTTACTCACTCCACTTAATAGTTGTATAATAGTCACACTGAGAACATATACGAGAAGAGGTTTAGAATGTCTAAGGATAAAAATAATGATACCTACATAAATAATAAGCAAAAAATAGCAAAGGTAAGTTCTGAGCAAGTACAGAGTAATGAAACTGTACAGAATTTAACTGCGCCAGGAGATGAAATCTCTGGCGATACCACTGTTGAAGAAGTCATTGAGAAGAAGGCTATTGGAGAAGAGACACCCTTGACAGAACTGTCTTCGAAGGAGAGCACTGGGGATGATTCATCCGTAGCAGAATCATCGTCGGAGAAAAGTCCTAGTGAAAATGCTCCTGAGGTAGAAGCTTCTGAAGTAAGTCCTGTCACTGCAAAGAAAAATACGAAGCGATATATCTATAAGGGACTGAGAATTCTCTTTACAATAGGTTTTTTCGTGTTTCTAGGACTGTTTCTAAATGAAGTATGGCTACAGCCCTATCTAGCTAATAAAGCCAGTGAAAAAGCCAAGTCCTTATATACGATGCCCAATCCTACGCCCCTGGTTAGTGAAGACAGCACACCAGTTGTTTCTCCCACAGCAACTCCTGATTCCGATGATGCAGACTCCAACGATGTTCCTTCTCCAACAAATGAACCGACTTCAACACCGGATCCGACCCGAGACAAAATGGGAAGACTTCTGCAATTCAGAGGGCTCTTAGATGTGAATTCTGATGTAAAGGGCTGGTTAAAGATTAATAACCTAAATGGAGAAAATGATACTAAGATTGATTATGTCGTAGTACAATCCAGTAATGGTGATCCAGATTATTACCTTACCAGAGATTGGATGGGTAAGAAAGTAAAGGCTGGAAGCCTCTTCTTGGATGAAAAATCCTCTGTCGAAAGGAACTCACAAAATCTAGTAATTCATGGGCATAATATGACTTCAACTGACGACATGTTCCACTATTTATTAAAATATACGGAGGACGCAGTTCAATATATTAAGTCTGGTAAGGAAACAGGCGATGAGAAGGACTACTTTGACTCACACCCAATCATTGATTTTAATACTATTTATCAGACTGGACAATGGAAGATTTTTTCTATATTCATTACAAATGGAACTAATAAGAAGGAGGATTTTTTCAACTATACAAAGTCAGAATTCAGTAGTTCTTCCGATTTTTTAAACTTTATATATCAGTTACGTATCCGATCCATGTTTAATGCAGATGATGTGGATATTAATGAGAATGATCAGATACTTACGCTATCAACATGTTCCTATGAAGTTAAAGATTACCGTACAGTCATCGTAGCCCGTAGAGTTCGGGACGGTGAGGATTCGAATATCAACCTAGATAATGTTACGATCAATCCCTCTCCCCTTTGCCCAGAAAGCTTCTATTACCGATACGGTGGAAGGGCTCCAAAGCTTACAGAAACCTTCGAAGACGCTTTAGCTAACGGCGAGATAAATTGGTATTCACCCATAGAATAAACCGCTTTTCATAATTGG
>DATESP010000198.1:0-9306 GCA_035270645.1 Mobilitalea sp.
TACAGTTCAGCCATAGATACCGCGAGGTGTTTTATGTGAGCAAAGGTCACATAAAACCCGAGAATTTCATGCGCGAAATGATGCAAAGCAGCATTTCTGTGCATCAAATGTTACTATTTAGCCGTAAGGCTGAATAGTAACAGTATATCAGCAAAAAGTGTACTATTGTGCTTGCGGAGATATAGGTTTTGGATTATGATAATAGAACTATAGTGAAAACTCACAAAGTTTGTGCCTGCATTGAGATATTAATCTGTAGAATCTCGGCTTTAAGTGTGAGGAGCGTATGCGCAGGAATGAGGAGAAATATGAGAAATATAAAGTTAACGATTGAATACGATGGTAGCCGATATAACGGTTGGCAAAGACTTGGCAAGGGAGAGTCTGATAACACCATTGAGAATAAACTTTTGGAGGTTATTCAGAAGATGACGGGAGAGACTACTCCGCTTTTCTGTGGCAGCAGGACGGAGCTTGGAGTCCATGCATACGCCCAGATAGCTAATTTTAAACTAAAATCAGATATGAAGCTGTATGAAATAAAGAATTATTTTAACAGGTACCTTCCTATGGATATTGCTGTGATTGATGCAAAAGAGGCGCCGGAGAGGTTTCATGCCAGTCTGAATGCGAAGTCAAAGACATATCTGTACAGGATTGCAATCGGGGATGTTCCCAGTGTATTCGACCGCAAATACACCTATTATAGCTTTCATTTACCGAAAATAGAGCTTATGAGAGAAGCAGCCGGATTGTTAATTGGTAGGCATGATTTTAAGGATTTCTCCACTGTTAAAAAAAGTAAATCTACGGAAAAAGAAATTTATGCAATAACGATTGAACAAAAGGAAAAGGAGATTCATATTATTCTGAAGGCAAATGATTATCTTCATAATATGGCTCGTATGATTATCAATACATTGATGGAAATAGGACTGGAAAAACGTAAGGTGGAGGATATTGATAAAATCCTAGATCCAGAATCAGAGGTTATTGGAAGTCTTCCTGCTAATGCACAAGGATTGTTTCTTAAGGAAATCGAGTACTAGGAGGAGATTACAGAACCTTTTTCTGCAGATAATAGGATAGCTTGTATCAGAAGTATAAATAGTGGCATACTAGAAACGAAACTTTTTCAAATGTTTGAGATGCCGAGCTGTGGCATCATGGAGGTCATTATGCCAGATAATAAAATGAAAAGTACAAGAAACCATAAGAAAGAGGACGGCAAATTCCGGTCAAAGCATGTAAAGCACGATCCTCAGGCGGAAAGCGCTAGAGATGTGTTTGGGTTAAAGGATAGTCCTCCGAAAGGAAAATAGGATGAAAGAATTTCAAACGATATTATTGGATGCAGATGGGACTTTATTTGACTTCGATGCCTGTGAAGAAGAAGCACTGAAGCTCACCTTCCATAAATATAGCTATCGCCTGGAAGAAACAACTAGGAAGCTTTATGGGGATATTAACAAAGATCTTTGGAAACAGTATGAGCGTGGTGAAATTGACAGGAATACGATTATTTATTCTAGATTTAAAACTCTATTTGAGAAAATCGGAATAAAGAATGACGGAATCACCTTTGAGGATGATTATCAGGAGCTGCTTGGAATGCAACATTATAGTATTGAAGATGCTCCGGAGGTGCTTGCATACCTTTACGGGAAATATGATTTGTATATCGTAACGAACGGGGTTACGGCTACCCAGCGAAGAAGATTTATGGAGTCAGGGGTGGACAAGTATATGAAGAAATTATTTGTCTCAGAGGAGACCGGATATCAGAAGCCTATGAAGGAGTATTTTGATTATTGCTTTGCTAGGATTGATAACCTTGATTTAGCAAGGACGATGATTATTGGAGATTCTCTGACCTCCGATATCAAAGGTGGCAATAATGCTGGAATTACTACCTGCTGGTTTAATTCGGATAATCTTACCAATAATACAGATGCAATAGTAGATTTTGAAATTCATAATTTAAAAGATTTATATGAAATGCTATAGTCAAAATGAAGATAAAACCCAAATCAGCATGAGCTGAATTGGGTTTTATAACTTTGGGAGTTGAAGTTCTGAATTTTTACCAGGTATTACCTCCTCCGGGCTCCGATATATTCTTAAGTGCTTGTTCTGCACTGTTTTGCGCTGCAGGCTCCAGAGAAATATCCCCCAGTGCAACGATACCAATGAGACTATTATTCTCTACAATGGGAAGCCGGCGAATTTGCCGGTCACTCATAAGCATGGCAGCCTCTTGTACCTCCATCTCGGGACTAGCTACCACAAGATCAGTGGACATAATATCTCCAACTCTCTGCCTGCCATAAGCCTCGCCGGAGGCTACGGAGCGTAAAGCGATATCCCTGTCAGTGACTATACCGATTACCTTATCCTTCGTACATACGGGGATGGAACCTACATCATACTGCTTCATCAGCTGGGCAGCTCTTTCTATAGAATCATCCGAGCATAAGCATGCAATGTCCTTTGTCATGATTTCCTTAACCTTCATATTTACCCTCATTTCTGCGCTTAGCGCATACTCAAAACTATATTGTTCTTTTGATCGAAAATGAATGCATTTCGTGGAGGCGCTTGGTCCTTCATATTTTTCATCTCCATAACTCTTAGCTTGCCCACGAAGTAGGAATTTTATAAACTATAAATTATAGATATTTAGATAGCATCATACACAAAATATCTACCAAAGGCTATTCATCGTCAATGTCCACACAATTTGTTTTAAAATCACTATAAACTGTATTATCCGTACAAGCACAATCATATTTGGCAATAGGCTCCGGCCCCCGGACAATGGTTCTTTCTATCCTCATGACTCCCTCACAGTCTGCAATCACTCTCCAGTCCACCATCTGAACCTGATTATTCAGGATTTCTATACCCGGAATTCCTCTGGTATTAGTGCAACAACCAGTGTTAAAGTAGGGAAGCTCATCGCTTTTCGGAAACTTTGCCCTATGGGTATGTCCGCAGATTAGCATAATCTTATGCCTTCTAATCCACTTTTTATAGTGCTTCTCCACTTTATGCCGTTTGTATAGATTTCTCGCGGGGCTTGAAGGATTTTCAAAGCCAACCACATGCATGAACCGCCAGAAATATCTTAGAAGTAGCATAGAGATTCTCCAAAATTGGTCATTCATAAGATCGCCCTGATGCCCATGGACTATAAGAATTTCCTGTTCTGTATCCCTGCATTTTAGGACCAATGCCTCCAGAGGAGTGAGATTCTTTAAAAGTTCGACCCGCATCTGGTTGTATTCATCATAGAAGTCGTAATAATTCTCACTGACGAAGGACTTGTATTTCAAATAAATATTATGGTTACCGTAGAGCATAATAAATCTTTTTTTATCATAAAACTTTTTGATTACCTTAAAGATATCACTGTGTGCAAGGCGAATATGTTTAAACTTGGGATACTCCCAGAGCTCATCCCCATCACCGGCCTCAACATAAGTAAAATCCTTGTTATAGTAGTAATCAAGTGCATGCAAGAAAATGTTTTGATTTCTTGTAAATTCATCCGAGACGCTGTCATCCCCACGATGAATATCGCTGAAAAATATATACTTGGACTGTTCGTTGAAATATTCAATTTTTGCACCATGATAGGCTTCAGTAAGTCTCTTCTCAGTATTCATAAACACCTCAATATTGTTGTTCCTCGTCATAACTTTTTGCCAATCAAAAATAGTATTTCTATTCAGACTATTATTATACAGATTCAATAGCATGTTATAGATTGATGCGTAATGAAAGTATGGTTACTGTTCACTCGTCAGTCAGCGCGAGGTGTTTTACGCAAGTAAAACCCGAGAACTTCATGCGCCAAAGTGCTCTTTTTGCACTTTGTGTGCATAATTGTTGCTGTGAACGAGGTACGAGTGAACAGTAACAAGTAATGAGATAAGAGTGTAAATATGATTATTTACGACTTTACTAATTTGGTAAATAATAGTACAATTAATAGATTAGGTGATGGTAAAACCTTTTACTAAATATTATTTCAAGAGAGGAAAGTATATCATGTTGAAACATCAAAGACACCAAAATCATGTTGTATTACTATGTATTCTAATATTTATCCTGTCAGTCTTTATGACAGCCTGTAAAAACAGTAACGACACTCCCACAGGAGAGAATAAAGAATCGAATAATGCTTCTCAGAAAACCGATATTGAAGAGAAAATAGATGCGGAAGAGAGCACAGATACTAAAGAGAACACAGATACTGAAGTAATTCCAGACGCTGTGGATACCACAGATAATGCAGAGGAACCAACACCCATTGATTCAGAATGGCCGGAGGACTTTTCGCTATATACAGCATATGAAGGTGAGTTTTTGATTGGGACAATCTATACTGATGATAATAGGAGTGGCGCTGATCAGGAGCTTACGTTAAAGCATTTTAATGCTATTACTGCAGAAAACATTATGAAGCCGGAGTATATGCAGCCCACTGAAGGCAGCTTTAATTACCTTAATTCTGATGTAATGGTTCAATTTGGGCAGGAGAATGGACAGAATTTAATAGGACATACTTTGGCCTGGCATAGTCAATCAGGTAAATGGCTTGGACGAAATGTAACTAGGGATCAGGCTATTGAGCAGTTAAAGAGCCATATCACGAATATCGTGGGAAATTACAAGGGCACATTCCTGTCATGGGATGTTGTAAATGAAGCAATAAAAGACGGTGTATCACTACCTTCGGATGGTGACTGGACAAAATGCCTGCGTGAGACACAATGGCTTACATCAATTGGACCGGAATATATGGCCATGGCATTTACCTTTGCTCATGAGGCAGATCCTGATTTAAAGCTGTATTATAATGATTATAATTTAAATGAAAAGAGTAAAGCAGACATCGTATATGCTATGGTAAAGGATCTAAGAGAGCAGGGGATACCGATTGATGGTATTGGAATGCAGGGACATTATAGTGTGGATACTTCCTTAGGTACTGTGGAGTATAGTCTGAAGAAATTTGCTGAGCTTGGGATAGCGGTTAGTATTACTGAGCTTGATATGGGAGTGAATGGAGCTTCTCCTGCCGGATTGACCGAGGAACAGGAAATCAAACAGGGCATAGCATATGCTAGACTGTTCCAATTATTAAGGGAATATAGTGGCACCATAGAGAGAGTAACATTCTGGGGATATGTGGATAATAAGAGCTGGAGAAGCGACCGTTTCCCATGCTTGTTTAATGCAGATTACACACCGAAACAGGCAGCTTATGCCGTATTTGATCCAGAGAAATACCTTCTTTTGAACCAGATTGAGGAGGAGGTAACTGAGGCAATGGTTATCCAGGCAAAATATGGAACACCTGTTATTGATGCCGAAATTGATACTATATGGAATGACAGTGCAGTTGCCCAAGTTAAGGGTCAGTTAACTGCTTGGGAAGGCGCAACAGGAAAGGTACGTGTTCTGTGGGACGAGAAATTCGTATATGCATTATTCGAGGTCGAAGACGGAGTACTCAATTCCTCCTCTCCCAATGCATATGAGCAGGATTCGGTAGAGATTTTCCTTGACCAGAATAATGGTAAGACTGCTTTTTATGAAGAGGATGATGGCCAGTATCGTGTAAATTATGATGGATTAGCCTCCTTTGGATCCAAACCGGAGATTACTGGATTTACCGCTAAAGCAACAAAGACAGGGGACGGTTACTTGGTAGAAATGGCTATTCCTCTGGTTAATACCCCGGCTGAGGGTATAAAGTTAGGCTTTGAGGCTCAGATCAATGACAGTAATGACATGGGTATGCGTCAGAGTATCGTAAAGTTTAATGATATGACAGATTTCTCCTACCAGACTACTGAAAAGTGGGCTGAACTGGAACTGGTGAAGTAAGTAAGAATTTTTTGTCTCCTAGTAGTAGTGTTTTTGAATATCTATTGAACCAGCTTAGATAAGGTGATTATTACTGGTATAGTTACATAGATAACAATGGCAGAGCAAGAGGTAGTTGATATTTCCCCAATATACAAATTGTGTGAGGGAAGCATCAGCTACCTCTTGAATTTTAGCTTATTTTAGCTTATATAAAGTGCAAAATGAAACTTATTATATAATATCTTCGTCTAATTAAGTATAAAATAAAGAGTGGCAAATACTGTGCGGGCAGAGTGAGAAAATCATTGATTATCTCGCATAAAGGTTGCACATTATGAAGAAAGATATGGTGATTTGTATGAAGAAGAAGATAATATTAGTAATATTAGGAGTACTTCTAGTGGGAGTTATGGCCGGATGCTCAGAAAATACACTTAAGATTAAAGAGATTTCAAAGGACTTTACGAACATTGAGATTTCAGAAGACTCAACAGGAATGATATTGACTCTTGACGAGAATCAGTCTGCAGATTTATACGATAAGCTAAAGGAAATCTCATTTATTAAGGATAAAGCTACTGACGATGGCACTGAACGTAGATATTCACTGCGGTTCATGAAGGGCGAAAGAGAACTGAATCAATTTGCCATAATAGATGAAGAGACGATTGAGTTTAGAGGTGACCTCCATAAGGCTAAGGATTCGGAGATGGAGCTGGATTACCTGAAGACATTATTCTATCAAATCTTTGAAGCTGAGGTAATCGAGGGTGGAGAATATCTGCTGGTTGCTCCTGATAAAGCTAGTGATGCCTACCGTTCCTCAGATAAGATATCGGTTGCACTGCTGGGCGCAGAAGTTAAAGACAGTGCTGGTAATAAGATAGGTGGAGATCAACTAAAGGCAGGAGACATTGTAAAGATTTCATTTAACGGAGTGATATTAGAATCTTATCCGGCACAGATTACAGCTAATATAGTTGAGCTACTTGATCATAATATACTGATTGATGGATATATGGCCTTGATTGATGATATTTATCAGGAGGACAGTGGGTTAAATGGAGAAATAACTATGCTTGCTTTTGACTCGACAGATTGGATTGGGCTGAGCGAAATTGAGAAAGAAACGATATTATCACTTGTAGAGGAGAAGTATGGGTTAGAAACACTTCAGGGTACCTTCGATGAGTTAGCAGAGCAAGGATTAATCGATAAGGAGAACCTATACTTTGAAAAAGGAGTTCTGATTGAGATAAGTGAAATGGAATATGATGCCGATAACAAGACAATAAAGGGCTCAATATCCAAATGGCGAGGCGGGCTCGGTGCTATAGGTGCTGATGTGAAGGCAAAGCTTGAGGGAGATAAATGGAAGATTACGAAGACAAATCAATGGATCAGCTAAGGTTATTTTGGTATTTTGATGAATTGATTTGTCTTTCCCATCTGATAAGCCAACTTAATAATTGTCTGTTCCTCCGCTGTCATTTCTCGGGCATACATTTTCTCAAACTGCTTGAGCAGAGCTTCGAAATCAACGACTTTCTTAACCTGCCTAGGCCTGTTTATCACCACAGGAGAAGGATCATAGATAACTGGTAGGATGGAGGGTTGATATAATTTTTTGAAGATTTCAGCAGTATAAGAAGCATCAACGAGCGCATCATGGAAGGCAGAGGTTACCGGTAATCCTAATGCCTCTACTGAATACTGAAGGCGGAGGGGCTTCTTTATGGGGAGCCCGAAGTGAAGAGAAACATAAGGCTGAATGTTAATATATGCTCTTGGCAGGGGCTTTAAACTTAGCTGGTGATAGGTAGCATTCCGGAAGAGCTCCTTGATATCATTAGATCCCCAGACGCAAAAGATCACCTCTCCCGTACCAATAAATTCACAGAATGCTTCATTAACAATCGGAAATAATTCCTCAGGCTGTAACTGTGCTGTTGTAATTCCTGTGAGGCTTGTGATAAAGGGACTTATCTTTGGATAAAGAGTTGGTTTTACAAAGCGGTTGAAGGAAGTTATGGTTTCGAAATTCGAATCTAACTTTATTGCGCCAATCTGAATGATTTCAAAGGGACAATGAATAACAGTAGAGGCCGCCTTAGGCTCCATACTGTTATTTGTATTGCTTATTTCATGCTGATTTGAATCAGTGGTGGATGGAAAGTACTGATTGAATTCCAGATCAAATATGATGTAATTCATTATAGCCTCCATGCCTGCGACTTGCTCGCAGGCGTAAATTCAACGTGTGAAAATTGCTTTTCATTTTCGTACTCAAGTTTGAAATGGGCCATGTTCTCAATTCTCTATATATTTCGCTTGAATTATTAAAATTATACCATATTACTAGCTATGGGTGTTGATTATAGGATGAGAGAAGTGGTAAAATCATAATAACCTTATAATAGGATATATAACTGGCGATAGTATATAGGCATTTTAACTTAATTCTTTATTAGAGATATATCTCTTATAACAAAAAGGGGGATAACAGATATGGAACTTGTAACTTTAGGTACAACAGGTATAACGGTAAATAAAAATGGATTTGGAGCTTTACCAATACAGAGAATCAGTAAGGATTTGACAGCAATACTGCTTAAGAAAGCATATAATAACGGTATCACGTTCTTCGATACTGCCAGATTTTATACAGATAGTGAAGAGAAAATCGGTTATGCGCTGGCTGATGTTCGTGACAAGATTTACATTGCTTCTAAATCGATGTGTAAGACGGTTGAAGAATTCTGGAAACAGCTTAAGGAATCCCTACTATGTCTGCAGACAGAATACATCGATATCTTTCAATTCCATAATCCAGACTTCTGCCCGAAGCCGGGTGATGGTACAGGGTTATATGAGGCTATGTTGGAGGCAAAGGAAAGAGGTATGATTCGCCACATCGGAATAACGAATCATAGGTTAAAGATAGCCCTTGAGGCAGCAGAATCAGGTTTGTATGAGACAATTCAATTTCCCTTCAGTTATTTGGCGACAGATAAAGAGGTGGCTCTGGTGGAGCTCTGTAAGGAACGAAATATCGGATTTATTGCGATGAAAGCATTATCTGGTGGACTGATCACTAACTCCGCCGCCGCTTATGGGTATTTAGCGAAGTTTCCGAATGTTTTACCTATATGGGGAATTCAAAAAGAGAAGGAACTAGATGAATTTATATCCTATATTGATAATCCGCCTGTGATGAAGGATGAACTTGCAGCAATTATCGAGAAGGATAGGGCTGAACTGGCAGGTAATTTCTGCAGAGGTTGCGGCTACTGCATGCCATGTCCAGCTCAGATTGATATTCCTACCTCGGCAAGGATGTCACTGATGATTCGCCGGGCACCGGTGTCCATATATTTAAGCGAGGAATGGCAGGAAAAGATGAAACGTATTGACAGTTGCATCCAC
>DATESP010000199.1:0-13245 GCA_035270645.1 Mobilitalea sp.
CAAAAACCTGATTGGTTTCTATGAGATTTGGGTCACGGTAAGAGGTAAAGTATGCATCTCCATCTATACCTGAGAAGCCACACATGCATCCGTAAGCACCACCCTTTACCCTGACATTATTCCAAAGGTAGTCATAGCTTAGTATCACCTTCAGTACCTTAAGAGCTCCCGAATAGTGATAACCTGATCTTATATAATTTCCTGCTCTTGCCACATATTGAACCTGCATAGCTGCTTTATAGCCTTCATTCAGACGCTTTGGTACCAACTTCGTCTTGCGATAGGAGGCAAATAACGCTTCATCTGCCTTAGATTTAAGTCCATCTGCGAAGAAAGGAAACCTCTCAGCAAAGCATTCATATCCCTTCTCATCTGCAGTAATGCTGACTAAAAGTTTATCCTTAGTAAATATCATTAGCATAAGCTCCTTGAATTTTGAAATAACACTATCTTTTATTTCATCAAAATGCGTGGTGATATCCTCCAGGAATTTATATAGGGATATTCCTGAGACCATTTCCTTAAATAATCCATGGGGTGAATAATATGACATAGCACGGTCTACTGCAACCGAGTGGCCAGAGGAATTAAATCTCATCTGCATTCTGGATTTCATCTCATCAATGATTTCCCTTAAACGCTTGAAATCATCGAAGTTAGTCCGGTAAAGCATCTCCTCAATTAAGCGAAATGCCTCTGGAATCTTATCATACATAACCTTCGTAGCGAATTCGAATACGGGATAGTAATTGTCTGTGCCACCCTTAATAGAGTAGCTCTTCACGTCGGTAAAAATACCACCGGTATGCACGTTAATCTCGTTTGAAAGCTCCATATAACAGTAATTCTCTGTATTAACATATCCCAATACCATCGACAGCAATGACATATACGGAATCAAATCCTCTGAAACTTCACTAACATCAAAGAACAGTCTCAGATATGCAATCTCATTGGTAAATACCTCATGGTGAATTACTTTAACACCCTTTAAAGCCCTTTCCTCATTAAATAAAGGTTGTGGCTCACTGCCAATATCCTCACGGGATAACATCGGTATCGTCTCCAGCTCTTCTTTAGTGGAGGGTGTATCCTGATATTCTTTTAGATGCTTAGTCTCTTCTACAATCCGATGAAGCTCCTCCTTCGTTAGGCTTTCCTTATATTTCGCCAGTATCTCCTTAACCTTAGCCTCATTTACAGCATTTAATCCGATCCTCGGTTTTAATACGATGAAGGATGCATGCGAATTATTTAATAGGTAATCCTTAATTAATTGTTCATAATATCCCGTACCAATCTTATCCTTAAGGATGTCGTATAATTCGCTGTCCCTTAAGTTCTGGAATGGTTCATTGTCATCATACAACCAGGTGCTCATCGTCCGAAGTCCGTAGATTAAGCCCTTCGGGAAGGAACCAAAATCCGCTTCTCTATATTTAAATTCAAAGAAATTAATCGCTGCTCGGAGGGATCTTTCCTCCAACCCTTGCTCTGCAACGCGTGTGAGTGTCTCCTTTATGATATTCAGAAACTGTTCCTTTTTATCTTCATCAGAATTCTTTGCGATGATGGAATACGTCGGTTGCAGATACTCACTCGAATAATTGCTCATAATATCACGACCAATGCCGGCATCTAGAAGTGCCTGTTTTACAGGTGCTCCCGGTGCTTCCAAGAGAACATAATCCAAAATTGTAAACGAGAGATTAAGCTCCTTGCTATGCGTATTTCCGACTACTGTATTATAGCTGAGATACGTATTCTCTGTTAGATCCTCACCTTCACCAAGTGAATAGTAATCTGTGATTTTTCTAAGCGAATCAAAGCTCTTCTGTCTCTTGATTTCAGAATCAACCTTAAGCATATCATACTTTGAGAGGTATTCCCTGTCCATCCAAGAAAGCCTTTCTTCAAAATCCATATCTCCATAAAGATAGATATAGCTGTTAGAAGGATGATAATAGGTGCGGTGAAATTCCAGGAATTCCTCATATGAAAGCTCGGGAATGAATTCAGGATCACCACCGGATTCCACACCATAAGCAGTATCTGGGAAAAGGGAATTAAGATTCATGCGGTACAACTGCTGTTCTGGCGAGGAGAACGCCCCCTTCATCTCATTGTAAACAACTCCATTATATTTTAATTCTGATTTCTCATCCTCTAGCTCGTAATGCCAGCCCTCCTGTTCAAATATCTCCTTATGACTGTAGATATTCGGGTAGAGCACAGCATCCATATAGACATGCATTAGGTTCTTAAAATCCTGATCATTCTGGCTCGCTATGGGATAAACCGTCCGGTCAGAATAAGTCATCGCATTGAGAAAGGTATTGAGAGATCCCTTCGCAAGCTCTATAAACGGATCCTTTGCCGGAAAGTTTTTAGAACCACATAATACGGAATGCTCTATGATATGAGCCACACCGGTGCTATTCTTCGGTGGTGTACGAAATCCAATGGAAAATACTTTGTTTATGTCATCATTGGCAACCAGTACAACCCTGGCTCCCGTCCTCTGGTGCACAAGTAGTGTGCCCTGCCCGTTTAAATCAATTAATTCTTCCTCTGATACTATTTTGTATGAGGAAGGGATTTGTAATTTCATGTTAACTACCTCCGTCAATCTATGTTTATTTAAAGTATTGCATTGATTAGTAAGTACCTATTCATAATAGCATAATTTCTTTTGTTTGTCATTTCTTACTAGGTAAAAAGCATTAAGAAAATATTACAAATTATAACAAAGATAGTTTGACTTTTTTTTGAAAATATGCTAAATTTAGTCTATCATTACTAATAGTGGTAATGCAATATAATCACGCTTTAGGAGGCTTTTTCTATGAAAAATGGGACAGTAAAATGGTTTAATGCTAAAAAGGGGTTTGGATTTATTTCTGATGAGGAAGGCAATGATGTATTCGTTCATTTTTCAGCTCTTCAGATGGATGGTTTTAAAGTTCTTGAAGAAGGCGACAGTGTTCAATTTGAAGTTGTTAAAGGTGACAAAGGTCCTCAGGCAGCAAACGTAACCAGAGTATAATTACAGCAGCTTAACATTATTTTTATATATATGTGTACATATTTATAAAGTTTTGGTAGGATTGGTTGTACGTGTTATTATGAATGTAAACGGACAGGACGATGTAGCGTAGCTACATTATCCTGTCCATTTTTGTATTTGTCAAATTATTAATTGGCAATATTAAATTAATGCTTGAAGTGTCTCATTCCCGTGAACACCATTGCGATACCATATTCATTGCATTTCTTGATGGAGTCAGCATCTCGTATAGAACCACCCGGTTGGATTATTGCCTTTACTCCTGCCTGATGAGCCGCTTCTACACTATCGTCAAATGGGAAATATGCATCTGAGGCTAGTGCTGATCCAATGGTAGCATCAGCATTAATCAATTCTGTAGCATGCTCTATTGCCTGTTTTGATGCCCACACACGATTAACCTGCCCAGGTCCTATTCCAATACTCTGTTTATCCTTTACTAGCGCAATACCATTGGATTTTACAAATTTCACTACTCGCCATGCAAACATTAAGTCTTCCATCTCCTTGTCAGATGGAGCACGATCCGTAACAACCTTTAGCTCCTCCTCTACAAGGAGCTTGCTATCAATGGTCTGTACGATTAGGCCTCCATTGACCTTCTTAATGTCATATGCATTTTCATCCTGGGGTACCTCAATGTCCTTAAGCTCCAGGACGCGTACATTCTTCTTCGTCTGTAGGAGCTCCAGAGCTTCCTTCTCATAAGAAGGAGCCACCACAACCTCAAGGAAGACATTCTTCATCTCCTCAGCCACGGCCAGAGTAACCTCACGATTCACTACCACTATACCGCCGTAGATGGATACTTTATCTGCTGCAAATGCTTTCTTCCACGCATCATAGATATCATCTGCACTACCCACACCACAAGGGTTGCCATGTTTGCATGCAACAACAGTTGGTTCGGTAAATTCCTTTAAGAGTTCAAGTGCACCATTGGTGTCATTTATATTATTAAAGGATAATTCTTTACCATTCAGCTGTATAGCATCCGTTATGGATCCCTTCTTCTTTCCGATTTCACGATAGAAGGCTGCTGCCTGGTGAGGATTTTCTCCATATCTCATATCCTGTACTTTTTCAAAGGTCATTGTCAGAGTTTCCGGTAGTTCCTTGTCATTTCTCTGATTCTTTAGATAATCTGCAATTAAAGTATCATAAGACGAAGTATGCATGAACACCTTCTGCATAAGATAGAACTTCGTATCCAGGGATACCTCTTTGTTATCCTTTAGCTCGGTCAGAATCTTATCATAATCTCTTGGGTCAACAACTACAGCCACATCCTGATAATTCTTGGCTGCGGAACGCAACATAGTCGGCCCTCCAATATCGATGTTCTCCACTGCTTCGGCACGGGTAACACCCTCCTTTAAAATAGTAGCTTTAAAGGGATATAAATTAACAACAACTATATCTATAGTATCTATCTTTAAATCAGCCAGTTGTTTCATATGTGAAGGATTGCTTCTCATAGCAAGTAAGCCTGCATGTACTGTTGGATGTAATGTCTTCACGCGGCCATCCAGACATTCCGGAAATCCTGTAAGCTCCGATATTTCAATTGCCGGCACCCCTGATTCTTTTAGCTTTCCATAAGTACCACCGGTGGAGATAATTTCAATTCCAAGAGATACTAATTCTTTCGCCAGTTCCACAATACCTGTCTTATCTGATACACTGATTAATGCTCTCATGACTACACTCCTCTTTTCCGAACAGAATCGTAACTGTTCAGTTCATTATTTTATATCTTGTCTTATAAAAATATAACACTAATCCAACTAACAATACAATTCATTATTACTAATGTATCTTATCTTATCTGCTTATTAATGTAACAGCTTAGACTTAAGATATTTACATTGCGCACTCCACATAACTTCGTAAAACACCTCGCGCTGACTAACGAGTGAACAGTAACATGACATCCTCATACCCTGTCTTAATTAAGAAATATCCGGTTGCATTCATAAATAAAGTATACTATAATGCGATTGGTAGATAAAGTGTAATGTACTCTATTTACTAATTTCTTACGACTATTGGTGCGGTATCATGGAGGTTGACATGAAAAAGGTCAGACATTGCAAATTTACAGACTTTTTAATTGGTATCATATTTACCTTACTGTTCCTTTCAATTGCTGTCATTATCACAATAAATTTTAGACCGTTATATTATCTGGATATTAAAATCCTAGATATAGAGACGACTTCTGGTTTCCCTAGGGCGGAAATACTTGATAACTATAATGCATTAATTGATTACTGCTCACCCTTCTTTCAGGGCGATCTGAATTTCCCTACCTTCGGAGCCTCCCAGTCAGGATTACAACACTTTAAAGAGGTCAAGGACATATTCACATACTTTTACATTATAGCAGCTATAACTTTGGTTGCCGCCATTATAATCATAGTTTATAAAGTACGTAGGAGAAGCATTAATTATCTGCCGGTAGCTGCTATTACAGCCATCGTAATTCCTGCCATCACCGGTTTACTATTGATGATTAATTTTGATAAAGCCTTTATAGTATTCCATAAGCTGTTCTTTAAAAATGATTATTGGATTTTCGATCCAGATACTGACCCTGTAATACAGATATTACCTGATACCTTCTTCCTGCATAGTGCGTTGTTAATTATTTTCTTGGTGGTGCTTGCAAGCTTGTCAACTTATTTTATTTATCTGCTCTTAAAGAAGCGTTCTGGGATAAGATACCGTAAATTGCCTAATATTAAACTATAATAATTATTGTATTTAAAGGAGTAAACATGAGAAAAACAAAGATAATATGTACCCTTGGTCCATCCACCGATAATGAAAATGTCTTAAGAGAATTAATTAATTCCGGCATGGATGTTGCCCGCTTTAACTTCTCCCATGGTGACCACGAGGAACACCTTGGAAGACTTAATAAGATTGAGAAATTAAGAGACGAACTGAAGGTTCCTATAGCAACTCTTTTGGACACAAAGGGTCCCGAAATTCGTATCGGTACTTTTGCCGGTAAAAAGAAGATACAACTAAAGGAGGATCAGACCTTTATCCTGACCTCAAGAGATGTGGAGGGTGACGAAAACCAAGTCTCCATTTCCTTTCCTAACCTAATCTATGATGTAGATATAGGTACTACAATCCTTATTGATGATGGTCTGGTTGAAATGACTGTAGTTGATATGACTCCTACAGATATTATTTGTCGTGTCAAGAATGCTGGAACCATTTCAGATAAGAAGGGTGTAAATGTACCAGGAATTCATCTATCTATGCCCTTTATCAGTGATAAGGACCGCGAGGATATCCTATTCGCTATCCAGCATAAATATGATTTTATCGCCGCCTCCTTTGTAAGGACAGCCGACGACATAAAAGAAATTCGCAAGATGTTAAACAAACATAATTCCCAGACTAAGCTTATCGCTAAGATAGAGAATATGCAGGGAGTCGAAAATATCGACGAAATAATTGAGATCGCGGACGGCATCATGATTGCTAGAGGTGATATGGGTGTTGAGATGCCCTATGAAGAATTACCGGCAATTCAGAAGAAAATTATTAAGAAGGTATATATTAGTGGTAAACAGGTAATCACTGCAACCCAGATGCTTGACTCAATGATCAAGAACCCTAGACCTACTAGGGCTGAGACCACTGATGTAGCTAACGCAATCTATGATGGAACCAGTGCCATCATGCTATCCGGTGAGACAGCTGCAGGAAATTATCCTGTGGAAGCTCTGCAGGCAATGGTGAAAATCACTGTCTGTACAGAAGCTGACATTGACTATAAGAAGCGTTTCGTTCATCTTGATCATACTGAGAACCCCGACATAACGGATGCCATTTCCCGTGCTACAGTAACCACTGCTCTCGATCTTAATGCTAAGATGATTATTACGGTCACTACCTCCGGCAGAACTGCTCGAATGATATCCCGCTACCGTCCCGAATGTCAGATACTCGGCTGTACTACAAGTCCCATGGTTTGCAGACAGCTGAATATGGCATGGGGTGTCACCCCTCTATTAATAGCTGTTGAACATGATACCTTCGAATTATTCGATCATGCAATTGAAGCTGTTCAGAGGGCAGGTTATATAAAGGAAGGCGAACTCGCTGTACTTACTGCAGGTGTTCCTCTAGAGACCTCTGGATCCACCAATATTATCAAGGTTCAAATAGCAGGTAGTATTAAATAGGTATTATTAATAGCTAATAATAATATGTAGCTTAAAGCAGATATCACTAATTTTTGGTATAAGGGAGGGGTATGCAAAGATGAAAAAGAAAGACTATATAGCATGGGATGAGTATTTTATGGGGATTGCTCTTCTTTCTACCGAACGTAGTAAAGATCCTAGCACCAGTGTAGGTTCATGTATTGTCAGTGAAGATAACAAAATTCTCTCAGTCGGATACAACGGAATGCCGATTGGCTGCTCGGACGATGAATATCCTTGGGATAGGGATGGTGGTCATCTAGATACAAAATATTTCTATGTATGTCATGCTGAATTAAATGCTATCTTAAATTATACTGGTACACATATGAAAGGTGCCAAGCTTTATACCACTTTATTCCCATGCAATGAATGCACAAAAGCGATTATCCAAAAGGGAATCAGCGAGGTCATTTATAGGTGTGATAAATACGCAGATACCGATTCCGTGATAGCAGCAAAGAAAATGATGACTTCTGCAGGGGTGGATTTCCGTCAATATACACCAATAGGTAAGGATATCATTCTTTCTTTGTAGTACTTCCATTGACAACGTTAATTACATCTTCTTTTAACTTATTCCATGCCTCCTCATGCTCCACATAATAGAGGGGGCATGGTTTCTTATTAACATCATAATGTCTTAGAATGCCCTTTTCCTTAATATCAAATTCTCTACAAAGCTCAGCCGTCAGTGCAATCAACGATTCATATGTTTGCTGGCTGAATACACCGGTCTCATCCTCATGACAGCATTCGATTGATATCGTATCATCATTTCGGTCATTGGAAGCATAAGCAATCTCATTTAGGGGAATACATTGAATAATTTCTCCTTCAATTCCTACGATAAAGTGACTACTTGCCTTGGTCGTCTTCGTTGTCGCCAAACCTTCAAAGTAACTGCGATTGGCTTCTGCTGAGGTTTTCGGATTTGCTGTATAATGTATGACAATTCCCTTCACCTTTTTAAGATCCATCTGTGGTCTTGAATATGGATTAGGTGTCAGGTACTTTTTACTGATTAAGGTTCCGTTCGATAATGTTATATCGATAGACTCGATTTTATTCTCAGCAGGGACAAATATGCGTTTGATCAAATTTCCAATAATAAGTGCCAATAATATCAGTATTGCTAGCATCAGAGCTGTTGCAAGTAATAGCAGAGCTTGTCTTTTCCGTTTTTTCCGTCTAATCCATTCTTCTTTCGTTAATATCCTACCCATAATAATAACCATACCTCTCATCAAAATCAGCAAATCCGGGGCCTTAATCACAAATTTACCGTGTTAATATATTTCTAATTTCTCAATAACATTCTATTCATATAATATGCTACCATGCTTTTAAGTAGATAAGGTGGTTCTTTATTCCATATATATTGTATTAATGTTTACAACAACTGTCAATCGATTTGTCAATACTTCCGTATATAGTCTATACAAGAAAGAGTTTTGCCTACGTAACTCTCGCTCCAAGAGTGTCATCCAAAAGCTAACTATGTTTCGCTTGCAGAGTCTTTTTATTGAATAGAATGAACTTTCCTCGTATGTCTATTCAAAAAAGACAAGGGCTTGAATCGCTTCAAGTCCTTGCCTCTATTTATTGAATTAACCATATGGACTCGTCTAACCCTGTGGACTAGTCTGATTCCAACTATTCTACTCTTCTACACTGTAATTTGGAGCTTCCTTAGTGATGTGAATGTCGTGGGGATGACTTTCCTTTAAGGATGCAGCCGAAATCTTAATGAATTTGCCTGTCTCCTGGAGTGTCACAATATCCTTCGATCCACAATAACCCATACCTGATCTTAAACCACCGATTAACTGAAATACAGTATCCTCCACTGTTCCCTTGTAAGCGACGCGACCTTCCACACCCTCTGGAACAAGCTTTTTGGCATCTGTCTGAAAGTAACGGTCCCTGCTGCCCTGTTCCATTGCTGCAATTGAACCCATTCCACGGTATACCTTGTATTTTCTTCCCTGATACAATTCAAAGGTTCCGGGGCTTTCATCACAGCCCGCAAAGATACTTCCCATCATACATACATTTGCTCCTGCTGCAAGTGCTTTTGTAACATCCCCCGAATACTTGATGCCTCCATCTGCAATAACAGGAACACCATGAAGCTTTGCTGCTTCATATGCATTCATAATTGCTGTAATCTGCGGAACACCAATACCTGCTACAATTCTAGTTGTGCAGATAGAACCAGGACCTATTCCGACCTTAATAGCGTCAACACCTGCTTTAATCAGATCCAACGCAGCTTCACCAGTTGCTACGTTACCAGCAATGATCTGTACCTCAGGAAAGGCTTCTCTAACCTGGCTGACGACACGGAGTACATTTGCAGAATGTCCATGGGCTGTGTCAATTACAATAGCATCAACCTTAGCCTTAACAAGCGCACTCACCCTTTCCATAATATTGTTAGTAATACCCACTGCTGCGGCACAAAGTAGGCGACCTTGATCATCCTTGGCTGATAGTGGATATTTAATCTGTTTTTCTATATCTTTTATAGTAATAAGTCCCTTCAGGTTCCCTTCAGAATCTACAATCGGAAGCTTTTCCTTCCTGGCTGCTCCGAGAATCTTCTTAGCTTCCTCAAGTGTGATACCTTCCTTTGCGGTAATCAGTCCCTCAGAGGTCATGGACTCCTTAATTTTCTTAGTAAAGTCTGTCTCAAATTTCAAATCACGGTTCGTTATAATACCTACCAGTTTCTTACCATTTATAACAATAGGAACACCAGAAATTCTGTATTTTCCCATCAGCTCGTTCGCATCCTGTAGGGTATGGTCTGGGGACAAATAAAAGGGATCAGTAATAACTCCATTCTCAGAACGTTTTACTTTATCAACTTCCTCGGCTTGCTCCTCAATTGACATATTCTTATGAATAACACCGATACCACCCTGTCTAGCCATTGCTATAGCCATACGATTTTCGGTTACAGTGTCCATGCCTGCACTCATTAAAGGGATATTTAATCTGATTTTTTTGGTCAGATTAGTTGACAATTCAACTTGGTTTGGTAATACCTCAGAAAAAGCAGGTACCAGTAATACATCATCAAATGTGATTCCTTCACCAATGATATGACCCATTCTTTTCATTCCTCGCTTTCTTACTTTGATTAGTTATTAGTTTCCATATCTAAATCTCGGGAAATACTCCCGTTCGAATATTTTTACAAGTATATCGAATATTATATTCCTTGTCAACATTAAAAATATTGGGGCTGATTTAATTCAAGCTTAAATCAACCCCTCTTTATTACTTCACAGCCAGAGATTGTACTCTCACTGAGACTAATTATATTGACTTACCACAGAAATAGGAGGCTTATCCAATTCTAATCAATACATAACAAGCTTTCTCGGGCTCTTCTGTCTGATCATGGATACCATCTTCTCACTTGGCTCAAATGTAATCTTCGTTTTCTTGCTATCTACATTTGCAATTATAACATATGGTTTACTGTCCTTATCACCTGATGCAAAATTCTTCACCTCGAGCTTTACATAGGTAAATGCATCTAACTCACGTGAACTGGCCGGGGCTATGATCTCGACTTGATCCAGGTCAATCCTCAACAATGTCTTGCGCTTAGATTTACCTGTTATCCTATCAAAATCTATTTGTCCATCTACAAAGACATACTCATAATCCACATTTAGCTTTGGATACAGATAGAACAAGGCTACGATTAGGACAACTCCTACGACTCCAAACATCTGTCCTAATAATAAGATTAAAAAGCCAATTACGATTCCGAGTATCATAAGTAACCGGAGTCCCATCGTAGCTGCCGTATCCTTTCTTTTCACACCTGCTTCTGCATAAAGTTGACTCATATTTCTCCTCATTCCTGCGCTGCCTTCTGTGCATCTCATATTTGTGTACGCAGCGCAAACACAAACTATCCGGATAAAGGATTCGAAGAATAGTTCACTCTTCATTCTCCATGATGCTACTTAAGTGGCATCTTACTATACTTCTAAGGTCCAATGATTACTATCTTCGATTCTACCCAGCTGGATACCGGTCATGGTATCATAGAGCTTCTGACTTATCGGCCCTATTCCTCCATCCTGTACCTGCATAATATGTTCTTCCCAACGTAATTGGCCTACTGGAGAAATAACTGCTGCGGTTCCTGTTCCGAATACTTCCTCCAATTGTCCGTTCTTATGGGCTTCGTAAATCTCATCTATGGATATTCTACGTTCCTCTACTGGAAGGTTCCACTGCTTGCAGAGCTGGATCGTGGAATCCCTAGTTACTCCTGGTAGGATGCTACCATTTAGCTTTGGTGTGATGACAACACCATTGATTTTAAAGAATATGTTCATGGCTCCAACTTCCTCGATGTACTTCCTATCAACTCCATCAAGCCAAAGCACCTGTGAGTATCCAGCCTCATGTGCTTTCACCTGAGATCTCATGGAAGCAACATAGTTGCCACCGGTCTTTGCTTCCCCGATACCACCCTTTACTGCTCTTACGTACTCATCCTCGATCCATATCTTAACCGGATTTAATCCTTCCGGGTAATAAGGGCCAACTGGAGAAAGGATAACCAAGAATTTATAGGTATTGGAAGGTCTTACCCCTAGAAATGGATCAGTTGCTATGATAAATGGCCTAATATACAAGGAAGTACCCGCCTTTGTAGGAATCCAAGCTTCGTCCACTTTAACGACTGCTTTTACCGCCTGTACAAAATCCTCAATCAAAATCTCAGGTATGCAAAGCCTTTCATTGGTATTATTGGTACGTTCTGCATTTTTATCAGGGCGAAATAATAGTATCCTGCCATCTTCTGATTTATATGCCTTAAGACCTTCAAACATCTCCTGGCCATAATGGAACACCATAGCTGATGGATCTAAACTAAGGGGCTGATAAGGGATAATTCTGGCGTCATGCCATCCCTTTCCGTTCTCATAATCCATAATAAACATATGGTCTGTAAAAATCGTTCCAAACTTTAAGGGGTCATCCGCACTGGGTAATTTTTTTGGGGCTTTAGTCTTCTCAATTCTGATATCAAGCATTCTCATTCATCCTTCCTTCTACTTTTTGGTATATCCTATATAGTATTCTTACTTTGTAGATATTTCAAGTATTATTTAGCGTATTTCCCCTTTTTCATCATAAATCTTTATCGTTATCCTTTCATGACTTAAGTCATGAGCATCAAAAATACCTTTAGGACTTTTCAATAAAGCCTCGGTTTAGCAACGCGTCAATTTTTATCAAGCTGATCCCGAAATAATTCCTTATCGATTATTTCTTCTTCACATATTTACAAAAGGCATAGGTAAGGTCGAAATAGGTCTGCTCATCAGATTCCGCGGTTATAACCCAGTCATCCATCTTGTCCATGTTGGGGAAGTAAGTATCTGCCGTATAATTATAATCAATCTTAGTCACATGAGCAACATCACAATATGGAAGCATCTGCTCATAGATACTAGCACCACCGATGACATATATATCTTCAGTCTTGTAATCCTTGACTGCCTCAAGTGCTTCCTCAACGCTTCCCACTACAACGCCATCCGCCACCTTATAATCAGGACTTGAAGTAATTATTACATTAAGTCGCTGTTTCAGTGGTTGTCCTCCTGGAAAGCTCTCCAGTGTCTTCCTACCCATGATAACGGCCTTATGAATTGTTTCATCCCGAAAAAAACGCTGGTCTGCTGGAATATGGACCAAAAGTTTATTCTGAAAACCGATTGCCCAGTTATTGTCTACTGCTACGATTATATTCATCTTTTGCCACCTCTCATACTGCAATCGGTATATTTTCTACCTTAGGTCCAAATTTATAGTCTCTCAATTCAAAATCACCCACGGTAAACTGATAAAAGTCCTTAATATCCGGATTCATCCAGAAGACCGGCGCCTCGAAAGTTGGTCGCTCGA
>DATESP010000200.1:0-2051 GCA_035270645.1 Mobilitalea sp.
GATTTAATCCGCTTCTATTATGGTGAGGATTTACTCGGCAATGAAATCGGAGCGGCTGCCAAGAATGTAATCGGTATCGCTGCAGGGATGCTGGATGGTCTGAAGCTAACATCCTTAAAGGGGGCACTGATGTCTAGGGGAACTAGGGAAATCGCGCGACTAATTAAAGCTATGGGAGGAAATGAATTATCTGCCTACGGTTTATGTCATCTGGGTGATTATGAGGCAACTGTATTCTCTGAATTCAGCCATAACAGGCGATATGGGGAAATGCTTGTAAAGGGAGAAGAATACACCGAGTTGGCAGAGGGTTATTATACTGTGGCTGCATTGCTTGGACTTAGTAAAAGATTTCAGGTCGATCTTCCAATCTGTAATGCGATATATGAAGTACTGTATAATAAGCAAGATGCTGTCACAGCTTTAGAGCAATTATTTTTACGAAGTCTGAAAAAAGAGTTTTGACAAAAAAAGTATTTGGATTATAATGGTATAGTGAAGTAGCAGAAGGTGCAGGCATGATAAATAGGAAGAATAGGAAGGTTCGGTCAGGATATGTGATAATGTTAATTATATTATCAGCTGTGGCTTTTATTGTCATACTTAAGATTCGGGAATTACCCTCTGAAGTGATTCAGGAGGGAATCATAGATAACACAATGGAGATACAACAGGAGATACGAGAGACGCAACAAGCGATACAAAATACGCAAAAGATACAAAAAGAGACACAACAGGCAGAAGAGACACAACAGACACAACAGACACAAGAGACAGATGAGACAGATGAGACAGATGAGACACAACAGGTGGAACAGCATGAGGAACATAATGAGACCTTCACGAGCCAGCAGGAGAAACTGCCAGAGGAGGTTATTAATTTAGTGAATTTTAACGAAAGTATAATCGATTATTCCATAACGGACAACTGTATCTACGCTCTGATAAACAGGGAGGAACTTACTGAGGACAGTGATCTATTTGTGGTATTTGATAAGGATGCACAGGGTTATTGGAATCGCATCTATGAGAATGATTTCACAGGTTTAATGCCCTGGAAGCTTGAGACAGCAGATATTGATGGGGATTTAAACCTTGAGATATTAATAGCGGTACAGAAGACAACCACTTATGATCAGAAAATAAAGAATCGAATGTTTATCTTCAATTACGAGGAGGATAGGCTTGTTAAGAAATGGACTGGGTCTCAGATTGCCGGAACATGGAGGGACTTTGCCACCAAGGATCTGTTCTCTAGCCCGGGAAATGAGTTGATATTTATAGAAACCGCAGATGATGGCGGCAGTGAGCAAATCAGTATATATTATTGGTTTGACTTTGGATTTTTCCAATTGGCAAAAAGTAAGGAGTATCCTAATATTCATACAATAACTACACTTGGAGAGAATAGATTACAAGTTACATATAAGGAAAAGGATAAAGAGAAAATAATAACACTAAAGGCTAAAGAAGGGCAACTAATTGAGAGCCAATAAACATTTGGCATTTGTTGAGCAATACTTGAACGAAAACCACCATGCAAATTTGTTTATGCATTAAAAAGTTATAGAGTCGGTTGATCATCATAAAAAGAAGAGTGTCAGGAGGGTTATATGAAGAAAATAGTCGCTTTAACATTATTTATTTGCATAATGCTTACGGCTTGTAGCCGTACACCTAATGAAGGTAAGGAAGAGAAGGTATCTACGGAGCAGGTTAACAAGGAGAAATTAGAAAAAGATAAAATAACGGACGGTATAACAGACAAAACAGCGGATAAGGTGGATGATACCAATATTGAGCCAACGGAGCTTACAACCTTGAATCTGAATAAAGAGTGGTCCGGTAAAATCACGACAGGAAAAAAAATACCGGAGCTTATAATTCCCACATTTGAAGCAAAGGTCGAGCCCTATACAATATTAAAGGATCTCACAAATATTGAAAATATTGGGCAGTTTTCTGGCTTCACTAAGGAACAGATGAATATGCTTTCGGAGAACGGTTTCGTAGTTCTACCGACTACCAATACCAAGATGTATTATGTCTAT
>DATESP010000201.1:0-11153 GCA_035270645.1 Mobilitalea sp.
ATAATTACAAATTATTTACAGAACTAAAATCTCTAAACTTGGAAGAGGTATTGAAATTAGCTGATGGCATTAGACTTTACCAAAATTATTATGGATATTCAGAAATTGATATCAATAAAATCAAAACCGCTAGTAACAGAAGTTACCATTCATTATCCAAAAGATTAGATTTTGATGGCGAGAGTACAGTCCAGGTAGATGTTAAATTAACCATATGTTAAATATATCTCTTTATTCGAGTAATAACTTCTTCCAATTCATCGGAAATCCCATGGTTTTAACATTTACACCATCATATTTTTCAATTAATGCTTCCAATGTTTCAATAAATATTTTCCATTTAGTATCATTTTTTATTAAGTGCTTCATACATAGTAAAACTGAAAATACTCTATTATTTCCAATCCCATTATTTGAGTACTGTTTATACAAAGTAGGTGTTTTAGTCAATTTAGTATTATAAAATCTGCCATAATGAGCGCATATGTTTCTTACAAATGCAATACTTTCAATCCAGCTTTCAAAATAAGTATATCCTACATTGAATGTACTTGATATTGCTTTCTTATCTTCATTCTTCATATTTTTAAAAAACTTAGACAAAGTACCAAAACTAAATAACTCCACCAATGCGTAAAGAGGTATCTCTCCATCTTTATAATTTTCTCTGAAGTTTTTTACAAAAGGTGCTTTTAGATTACGATCTACTTCTGTATTAATGTCTACTAGAAAGCTTTGATGATATTCAGAATTGATAAAATTTTCTTCTTGTTTATATCCAAGTACCCCGTATTTATTAGAGAAATAGTTAGCTAAACGACATCGTAGATTAATCTCAATTATTTCAATTTGAGGAAATATTAATTGTCTTAAATTAGAATTAAACAGGTATAACTGTACAATTTTTTCAAATGTTACTCCATTATTGTAATTGGAATTTCTTTCCTTAAGTCCTAAACTGAATGCCTTTATCAAACGAAAATATGAGATATCACTGAGAATTTTCTTCGCATAATTTTCATCATTTATAATTAGGCCAAGTAATTTTAAGTTTTCTACTTGGTCATCTATATCAAGTGCAGTCTGCTGTTCTTTAAGTTCAATCATACAAATTCTTCTCCTTTGTAAATTAAAAGACCCAACGTGGTCCGCATCGTTGAGAGGCGTGTTGGGTTCTGTTAATAGTATTATATGCTTTAATCCATAATAATTCAACTACTTTTTTGCATATTCCCAAATTTCTTTGCATATTGGTAAATTCTTTTGCTAAATGATACCTTTTATTTTTCTGGCTGTCAGTAATAAGCGTAACACTCAAGTTAATATAATGTTAATAATAAAAACTATTAAATAAAGAAAAATACAATCAATGAAATTATTGTTCCTATAGTACCTACCATAGTAATAATTTGTACAATAGGACTCTGATATATTTCATTTATTTTATATCTTAAGCGATTGGTTTCTGTTTTCAACTTATTTGACATAATTCTATTATATACTTCATTAAAAAAATATACTTTACACATTGTTGATTTATGTAGCTTAATAAATTCTTTTGCTTTAAATGCTGTAACTTCCTCTTCTCCATTAAGAAAATCTCTGTGTAAAATGTTATTAAGAACCATTAAATATTTCATTTTAGGGTCTTTGGCATATTTGGGTCCATATTTAAGCTTAATTATATTAGATAAATTATGTTTATTATTTTCACTAATATGGTTACATGGGTTTCCAGATAACACAGTATATCTATGCTCTAAGGCTTCAAACCCAAAATTTATATTAGACATATTCCAATGTACCCATATAGCTTTATCAATACGTTCTGAAACAAAATCAAAAAAATCTTGTAACATTTTTAATTCAATTTCTTCATATCTATCAAATATTAAATCTCTATTAATCTTTAATCTTTCAGCTACCAAATGAATTGAAAAACTAAACATTTGATAACTTTCGGAATGCAATACTGCTATTGATGTTATTCTAGGCGAATACCCCTCATTATCATCACTTAAACTTTGACATGAATAGTGGATAAAATATAAATCGCTTATTCCATTGTTTATGTTTTCCAAAATATCTTTATACGTTTTCATTCTTCTGTTCGCTTTCGTATATTTTACATTATTAAACATTATATTATATTAATCTCAAATTTAATAGCATTTATATTTTTCATTATCAAAATAATATATAAATCACACTTCACATTGGCATAATAAACATGATTATAAAAATTAGATAAGGAGCGTCTATATGAATACAACCGAACATGTAACGAATAAAGGTCAAGGAACCACCAGAATACCAAACAAATTAATTGATGAAAAATCCCCCTATCTACTACAACACGCCTACAATCCTGTCAAATGGTACCCTTGGGGACCGGAAGCTTTCGAGCTTGCTAAAAGAGAAAATAAACCAATTTTTCTAAGCATTGGCTATTCGACCTGTCACTGGTGTCATGTTATGGCACATGAATGCTTCGAGGATGATGAAGTCGCTACATTGATGAATGAGCATTTTATCAGTATCAAAGTCGATAAGGAGGAACGTCCGGACATAGATACTGTCTATATGACTATTTGTCAAACCACGACAGGCCATGGTGGCTGGCCCCTGACTATTCTTATGACCCCAGAACAGAAGCCTTTCTATGCGGCAACCTATATACCCAAGCAAACTCGCTTTGGAATGCTGGGTTTAATGGATCTTCTGGATCAAGTACAAAAGGACTGGAATAGTGATAGTTCAGACATGATTGAGACGGGAGAACAGTTGGCCGCGGTCATGAAGGATAATTATGAGGGTCGCTCCAATAAGGGAACTGTATCTAAGGATCTCATTAATCTGGCGGTAACACAGCTTAAGCAGAATTATGATCACGATTTTGGAGGCTTTGGAAATGAACCCAAATTCCCCACTCCCCACAACCTGATGTTTTTGCTTGCTTACGCCAGTGTGGAGGCCGATGAACAATCTCTCTTTATGGTTGAGAATACTCTTAAGCATATGTACCGCGGCGGTATCTATGACCATATCGGATCTGGCTTCTCCAGGTATTCTACGGATGCCAAATGGTTGGTTCCCCATTTTGAAAAAATGCTTTATGATAATGCGATGCTTGCTATAACCTATCTAGAAGCTTATCAATATACAAAGAATTCTCTCTATAAGACCATATCAGAGCAGGTACTAGATTATGTTCGCAGGGAAATGACTGATAAAGAAGGCGGCTTTTACTGCGCACAGGACGCGGACAGTGAAGGCCAAGAGGGAAAATATTATGTCTTTAAGCCGGATGAGATTACCTCTATCCTTCAAAATGATGATGCAGGGTTCTTCTGTAACTACTTTGACATCACCAAGGAAGGAAACTTTGAAGGCTCCTCTATTCCAAATAGAATTAGTGCCACAGAACTAAATCCTGAAAATGAACGAGTAGTGCGCCTGTGCCACTATGTATATAATTACCGTCTCGATCGGGCACAGCTACACAAGGACGATAAGATACTGACCTCCTGGAACGCATTGATGATTACTGCCTATGCTACGGCAGCTGTAATCCTGCAAAGCCAGGAGTATGCCGAGACAGCAAAGAAAGCTGTTGATTTTATTAATACCCGTCTTATCGATGAATCTGGGCACCTTTTAGTCAGATACCGAGATGGGGATTCCGCATTTCATGGCAACCTGGATGACTATTCATTCTATTGTATGGCATTGTTAGGTGTATATGATGCTACATTTGATTTGGTGTATCTGAAACAGGCCGTGAAACTAGCTGATCAGATGCTTGAACTATTTTGGGATGATATCAATGAAGGTTTCTTTCTTACTTCCACTGATTCAGAGCAGCTGATTTATCGCCCGAAGGAGGTTTATGACGGAGCTATTCCCTCTGGAAATTCTGTGGCTGCCTATGTACTGCAGAAACTAGCTCATATTACAGCAGATTCAAAATTCCTTGAATATGCGAACAAGCAGCTTACCTTCCTTGCGGGTCAAGTTAAGGACTACCCGGCAGGTCATAGCTTCTCAGAATTGGCCTTCCTCAGTGCACTTTACCCACCTAAAGAAATCATCTGTGTCATAAGCGAAAGGGATGATAATACTACAACCTATAAGACAAAGAAACGGGAGCCTAGCGTAAATGGAGAGTATGATGAACTATACCATTACCTTTCTGAACACTATGAACCAAACACCATAGTACTTGTCAAGACAGAGGAAAACCAAGATGAACTTCAGGAAATAGTTGATTACATCAATGATTATCATATTATAAATGACAAAACCACATATTATGTGTGTGAGAACTACAGCTGTCAAGCGCCTGTTAATAACTTATAGGAGTTTATAACTTTATAGTTAAATTTATGCTTACAAGATAAAGACTGCACCAAAGGATAAGACCCTTAGTGCAGTCTATTGTTTTACATTGATTGCTCAAGCGCCTTTCGTGGTATAGTACTGCGCCTGGGCGTTCCAGAGTTCGTAGTATTTACCGGTTTCATCGGTTACCAGTTTCTCATGAGTGCCTTGCTGGATGACCGCACCTTCATGGAATACGACGATTTCATCGCAGAACTTGCACGACGACAAGCGGTGGCTGATATAGATGGCAGTTTTATCTCCAACAATGTCATTAAACTTAGTGTATATTTCTGCTTCTGCAATAGGATCGAGCGCAGCCGTCGGTTCATCCAGTATGATAAATGGAGAATCTTTATAAAGAGCCCTCGCAAGAGCAATTTTTTGGGCTTCACCACCGGAAATTTCTACACCATCTGTATCAAAGTCTTTATAAAGGCAGGTGTCTAGACCTTTGGACATTTTCGACAGCCGTTCACCAAAACCAGCTTCAATCAGACAACGCTTTGCTTTCTCACGGTCATAACTCACAGCAGATGCCACATTTTGCCCTAAAGAGAAAGAGAATAACCTAAAATCCTGAAATACTACAGATAAAATACTCAAGTACTCGTCATAATTGTATTTGCGAATGTCAATTCCATTGAGCCGGATTTCACCCTCAGTAGGATCATAAAGTCGACACAGGAGCTTAATAAATGTGGACTTACCAGAGCCATTCATGCCTACAACAGCAAGTCTTTGCCCCACTCTGAATTTCATAGATACATTGCTAAGGGCGAAGTTCTCTGTTCCGGGATATCGGAAGCTGACATTCCGAAATTCGATTTCATAGTCCATGTCACCTTGTTCACAGAATGCCCGCTTTTCCACTGGCAACGTACCATTGTATTTATGATTTGGTATATCCAGATAGTCAAAAAGTGACTGCAGGTGTGTGCAATACACTTCATTATCGACAAGGATGAACATCATTTCCTGAATGCCTGCACTTAATTTGCTCAACGCACCGATATACTGAACAATATTTCCTACACCGAAAGCACCCATAGATGCCTTCAATACAACATATACCCAACAGAAAACATTGCTAATACCGATTACCACACACGCCAATGTAGAGTATACAGACATTTGGTAAATAAATTTGGAGTCAGATTTATCTTTGCTTTGCAGATTCTTGAAAGCACGATTTGCGGCAAAATTCTGCTCATAAATTCTAACATCCTTTGCCCGTTCAGGTGACATAGATAGCTCCCGACCATAAAACATAAAAGATCTATTGAACCATACAGTTCCTTTACACCATGTTTCAAACACATTATTTTCTTTAATTGTAGCACGAGAATTGGAGATGCCGCCCAATCCTATGCAAATTGCGATTGCTAGTATCCATAACGGAGTATCAATCATTCCGTTTCCTGTTCTGGCAGTAAATAACGTTAGAGTCATAGAGGTAGAAACTATTATGTTTACTGTAGCATTGACAAGAGCAGTTGTTCCCCATACAAGCTGTCCGAGTCCGTTTCCGAACATAAAGAGATTCTCTGTTGCTTCTTTCTTTTGCTGCTGTATCTCTGTATCCTCCAAATCGGCATAATCCATTGACATCGATTTATCGGCGAAAATCTTGCCAAAGAAGCTCCACATTTGAGATTCCTTCTCGCTTGCTACTTTATCAAAAATGCTCTTTAGCAGCATTGCTGAAAAGTTTACAATCACAACGGCAGCGACATAAGCAATAATAAATGAAATTCTGCGACTGTTGGATAATTCATTGATGATTTTTGCAGAAAACCAAATGGAGACCAATGGCTGTAGAGCAGTAACAAATGCGGACATAGCCTTGTGGCGCGCCAGCCCGGGGCAGTAATGATTCAGAATTTGAAAACCTCGTTTTGTGACCTTAAATCGTGCTTGGATGGAAAGTTTCTTCTTCACATTACCTCATCTCCTTCCTCGCTGCTCTCTCTGTAGTATTTTGCCTGCGTTTCATATAACTCTCTATATCTGCCACGCTTTAACAGGAGTTCTTCGTGTGTTCCTTCTTCCACGATAGAACCATCCGCAATCAGAACAATGCGGTCACAGAAGCGAGTAGAGGCTAACCTGTGAGAAATAAATACAGCGGATCGGTCTTTCATGACATGGTTGTATATCTCATACAGTTTGCTTTCTGCGATGGGATCAAGAGCCGCCGTCGGTTCATCTAAAATGATAACAGGAGTGTTTCTATATAAAGCACGCGCAAACAAAAGCTTCTGAATCTCTCCACCGGACAATTCAACACCCTCATCGAGAATGGCCTTACCGTATTCGCTATCCATTCCTTTATGCAAGGAGGAAACTTTATCCCATAACCCTGCTGTTCGCAGACAATCTTCAACTTTGTGTCTATCAATCTGCGGCAGAGCTGTCTCAGCGACAATCTCTGCAAATGTTACAGGAAGGATTGAGAACTGTTGGAACACAGCAGAATAAAGTTGATAATAGCTATTGCGATTGTAATCTTTAACATCAACACTGTTGTAAGATACAGTGCCTTCGGATGGGTCAACTAAACCGCACATCAGCTTTACAAGTGTTGTTTTACCGGCTCCGTTGAGTCCCACTATTGCTAGATGCTCTTTAGGGGCAATCGTCAAATTGATATGGAACAAAGCATCTTTTTCAGAACCTTCATATCGATAGCTTACATCCTGTAGTTCGATAACTGAGGGGCATGCCATAATTTCTGTAGTATCGATACCACCGTCCCGTTTATATGTGTTGGGATAGTCTAAAAATGTACGTAGGTAATTAACCGACATGTTGATCCGCTTCAGTGCAGTGATTTGTCCGAGCATTCCACCAAGCCAGACAGAAAAGCCAGTGATGACACCGAAATATAGCACAAAGTCGGCCACACCAATTTGCTTTGACATCACCAGATACAGCAGATACGCATATGAGGCGATGTCTCTCAGCATAGACAAACCGCTGTCACAAACAGTTACGCCAAACACTTTTTGCGTATACTGCTTATACCAACCACCAAGGTCATCTATGTTATGCTGATAAATCTGTCCGAGCCACTTTATCATATGATACAATCGGATGTCTTTTGCTGATTTCAAATCAGAAGAGACACCAGTAATATAACCTGTACGTTGTTGATAGCTGACTTTCTCTACTTGATTGGCTTCGGCCCATTGAATAATCTTATTGTTCAGATAATAGCTTGCAAGTGTGGTCAATACCAAAAAAACGATAATGAGCACGTTCAATTGTGTTAAAATACCAAAGAACAATAGAAAACCCAGGGAATTAGAGCAGAAGGATATGACAATATCGTACACCTGTGTTAAAGCCGAATAGTTATTATTACAGGACTGGAAACTTTCTGAATGTAGCTTGCGAAATCTGTCTGTTTCCTGATTGCAATAGTCTGCTGTCATTCCCTTTATGGCAACTTTCTGCACATAGTAAGTATTCATTTTATACTTATGATGATAAACATATTTCTCAAAAAAGTGTTTCATACCGGAAAGTACTGCAACTGCTAAAGTTAAGATCACCGTTACAGTAATCGTCGATTTCAAATTTTCTCCCAATGTTAATTTCTCAATGACTATCTTGGGAAGAAAAGTTGTAATCACCGAAATAGCAGTATTCGTAATAACCACAAGAAAACACCAGAGTAGCAATAACGGATAGCATTCTATCGTATTTTTGATACAGAAGCGCAGGTTATCCATGAGTAAGTGTTTATCAGCCTTTAAACTGTCGGTTTTATTTTCTATCTCTATTTTCCTCACCTCCAGCTAAAGTTTAACTCAAGCAAATGAATTATCTGCAAATTCAGCGTGAATGGTTCAAATACAAGCACGAATTGCACTTATATAGGAAGCATAATTTCGGTGGCAAAGATTCCAGGTTCGTTTTGGCGATTCACATACCCACCGTTCTTTTCAGCAATATGATCCACGCGTAATAAACCAAATCCATGATTGTCTGCATTTTTCGTAGAGAAATAATTCTTCCCCGACATATGTACGTTACCACCAACAGAGTTTGTTACACTGATATAGAGCTGCTTTTTCAGAATACCGATATAGATGCGGATGAAGCGTTCGGATTCATCATCCTGTTTCAAACAGGCCTCCATAGCGTTATCTAAAAGATTTCCAATAATAACACACAGATCAACATCGGATATCTGCAATTTTGCAGGAACCACCGCTTTTGCATTGACATAAATATTTTTTGCTTTGATTAGGGATAGCTTACTGTTCAAAATAGCATCTACCATAACATTGCCTGTTTTTAGAATGGTGTCTATGGTAGTCAAATCGTTATTCAACGTCAACAGATATTCCCGGATCTGTTCCGGCTTGTCTGCCAACATCATCATTGTTTGAATATGGTTATGATAATCGTGACGCCAGCCACGCATTTGGCGATAGATATGTTCCACCTCATCAAAATGCTTTGTTATAAGATCATTTTGGTAGGCAGCAATGCGTCGGTCAATTGTCTTACCAAAAATCACATCAAATATTTTCATGGTTATCACCTGTGTAATAGGAAATAAAGGCTCTATGGACTACTGGAGCTGCACTGCGGGACAGCGGCAGCACCTTTCCATCATCGAGTATTACTTCCGTTTTTGAAATTCGAGAAATAAACCTCAATCCAACTAAATAGGAACGATGGCAGCGGATAACGTCATTCCCAAGTAGCTTTATCATCTCTGTAAGAGATTTTTTTATCTCATATATTTCTATATTTGTTACAATAGCTACGCTATGAGAAAATGTTTCAACATACTGGATGTTATCTATGGGGAGTCGCAGGACTTCACCATCAAGAGGTAATAATATCACCCTGCTGGACTTTCGTATATTCACAACTGCTCGATCCAACGCGGAAAACAGCTTATCTTTGTTTACCGGCTTCATCAAGTAGTTGATTGCCGCCACCTCATATCCCTCTGCAATATAGTCTGGATAGCCGGTGATGAATATTATTTGTACAGCTTCGTTATCTAGGCGCACCTGTTTTGCCATGGTGACTCCGTCCATAGCACCCATTTCAATATCCATCAGTAGGATGTCAAATATCTTATCCTCCGCATACCGGAACAGGAAGCTTTCCGACGATGTGAATACTTCGGCTTGGATTGTCACTTGCCGCTCTGCTGCCCAGTTATTCAAGATATCCTGTACGAAACAAACATCTGCCATGTTGTCATCACAAATTCCAACTCGATAGATAATAATATATTCACCTGCTTTCGGTCACTTTTCCACTATTTTTTGTACATCAAAATCACGCCTATTTTTATGCTTGCGAGCTGCCTGACATTCCTATTTTCCATTTTTAGTCCAAATATTTCTTAAGTGTTGACCTTACGGCGCCCTTCTCAGCAATCAGCTCCAGGAACATGCCCTCAACCTTCTCACCCAGACCAACCTCATAGAGGTCAACTGCAAATATCTTATCATTTGATAATATTGGACTTAGTACATCTTTCTTAAGCTCAGTATCTCCCAGTTTAATGTCCTTAAGATATGCCTGTAATTCTGCAAGCATCGGATCAGAGCTCGGGATAAATACATTACCGCTATCTTCTATACCCATCAGATATCTACACCAGCCAGCTATGGTCAGTGGAATTAGGGTAAGATCAGTCACCTTTAAGCTATCACTTGCATGGTAAGCCTTTATGGTTTCACCAAAGCGTATTGGTAGCTTCTGAGAAGTATCGGTCGCAATTCTCTGAGGTGCATCCGGCATAAATGGATTCGGTAGGCGTAGTTCCAGAACAGCCTTTATAAATTCCTGCGGATCAAGAACTCCCGGATTAACTACTACAGGCATCCCTTCTACATATCCGATTTTGTGAACCAGTTTGTTTAACTCAACATCTCGCATCTCTTCCCAAATCGTCGTATAGGATAGTAGACATCCAAAGATAGCCAAGGCTGTATGAAGTGGATTTAAGCAAGTACATACCTTCATTTTCTCCACCTTATCAACGGTTTCACGATCAGTGAATAAGAATCCTGCCTTTTCAAAGGGAGGCCTTCCATTTGGGAAGGTATCCTCGATGACCAGATACTCTGTCTCCTCTGCATTTACAAAGGAGGCTGTATAGGTATTCTTATCTGTGATGATCAAATCGGTATCTTCAAAGCCATCTTCCTCAAGCATTTTCTTAACCTTGTCGTCCGGTCTAGGGGTAATCTTATCGATCATGCTCCAGGGGAATGCAACCTTGCTCTTATCCTTTATATATGTCAGGAAGCCTTCTTCAGCAAAACCTCCCTTTATCCATTCACTTGCATATAATTCTACAGATGTAGAAAGTTTATCACCATTATGAGAGCAGTTATCCATACTGACCAACGTGATAGGTTCTGCACCAGTATTATACCGCTCTAGCATTAATGCAGTAATCTTACCCATTATATGAGTAGGCTTCTCCGGTCCTGTTTTGAAATCATTTATTACGAAGCTCAGATACTCACCCTTCGAATCTACTAAGCTATATCCCTTTTCAGTAATGGTGAAGCTAGCCATCTGAAGTGATTTACTATTAAATATCTCTTGTAAACGGTTCCAATCCGAGGAATTACTAGCATCAGCAACGATAGATTCTACCACGCTTCCGATAATCTTCTTCTCGATGCTTCCGTTTGACTTTAATAATACCAGGAGACTTAGATCATCAAATGGTTTATAAGCCTTTTCAATAATCTCATAATCAAAGCCTTCACTTACGATAACGC
>DATESP010000202.1:0-12300 GCA_035270645.1 Mobilitalea sp.
GTTCAGATAGGCAACAGTGTCCTTTATGATCGGGAAGATAGTGTGTATGGCCTTGATAGTATGTGCTTGGAATGGTCAGACAATGGTCGAGGAGATTATCGTCAAAGCCCAACAGAATTTATAATGCCGGAGGGTAGTTCTGTTACGGATTTCATTTACGATAGTCATGAGGTGCTGGAGGGCAGTATTACTATGGAAGCCTTACCAACAGCGTATGGAGGAAATCAGACGTTAAAAGTAACTTTAAAGGACAAGGTATATCCGATATTTATAGACTTATATTATTCTGTATTCGAGTATACCGATGTGATAACAAGGAGAGCTGTTGTAAGAAATGAAGCTACGACAACTTTCACAATCAGGCGTATCATGAGTATGTCCTTGGATATACCAGATGAATGCTTTCAGATGTATACCTTGGACGGGGGATGGATTAAGGAAGCAAATTTGCATAAGCGTCCTGTCACTTACGGAATTACTATCAATTCTTCAACTACTGGAGCAAGCAGTAACCGCCATAATCCTGCTTCTTTATTAGCAGAAGCGGATGCTAATGAAGGTTATGGTAATGTATATGCTTTCAATATGATTTATAGCGGTAACCATTACGGTGTAGTAGAGAAAAGTGAGCGGGATTATGTCCGTGTTAGTATAGGGATTAACCCTCACCTTTTTGAATGGAAATTATCGCAGGGTGAGAGGTTTGAAGCACCAGAATGTGTAATGAGCTATAGCAATCAGGGGTTTAATGGAACAAGTCATCATATGCATGATTTTATCAATGAGCATATTGTAAGAGGGGAATATAAGAAGAAGGAAAGACCGGTACTAATTAATAATTGGGAGGCGAATTTTTTTGATTTTAAAGAAGGGAAATTATTAAAGCTTGCTAAGGATGCAAAGGATTTAGGGGTTGAATTATTTGTATTGGATGATGGTTGGTTTGGAGATCGTAATGATGATAAGGCCGGACTTGGAGACTATACGATAAACACCAAAAAGTTACCCCACGGGATGAAAGCCTTTGCAGATAAGATAAGAAAGCTTGGATTGGATTTTGGTTTGTGGTTTGAGCCTGAAATGGTGAATGAGGATAGTGAGCTATATCGCACACATCCGGAATATGCGGTGCAGCTTCAGAATCGTAAGGCTGTTTTGGGTAGGAACCAGCTGGTACTGGATCTGTGTCAAAGAGAGGTTCGGGACTATATCGTAGAACAGATTTCTACCATTCTGGATGAAGCAGAGATTAGTTATGTGAAATGGGATATGAATCGTCATATTGCAGAAGCATATTCTTCAGCCCTTCATAATCAGGGAGAGTTCTATCACCGCTATATTATGGGACTTTATGAGGTGCTAACCCGTATTTTCATACCAAGGCCGCATATTTTACTCGAAAGCTGTTCAAGTGGTGGAAACCGATTTGATTTAGGAATGCTATGCTTTAGTCCACAAATTTGGAGCTCTGATGATACGGATCCAATTGAACGATTAAAGATACAGACGGGTTTGTCCTACTTCTATCCTCAGTCCACCATGGGAGCACATGTTTCACAGTCCCCACATCAGCAAACCTTACGGGAAACACCGCTTGCCACTCGTTTTCATGCTGCCAGCTTTGGATGTCTTGGCTATGAGCTTGATTTAAAATATCTGACCCCAGAGCAACGAAAGGATATTACTGATCAGATAGCATTTTATAAGCAGTATCGTAGAATATTTCAATATGGGAGGTTCTATCGGATAAGATCCTATAAAGAGAATAAAGTTATCTGGGAAGCTGTAAGCGAAGACAAAGAAACAGCATTGACAGGGTTCTTTCAGACCTTAGCTACTGCGGCAGAAAGCAGTGATAAGCTGAAGGTGACAGGTCTGAGCAAAGGTATGTATACCATCAGAACAAGGCAGCAAAGGCTTTACATCGAGCGTTTTGGAGGTTTGACTAAACACATCCTTCCAGTGGAACTAAATCCTGACGGTATGATTATGCGTGTAGCGAATCGTCATTACAGCTTAAGGGATTGTGTGGAAACCTATACATGTTCGGCAAAGGCTCTAGAAGCAGGGGTCCCGTTATGCGAACAGTTTATCGGCACGGGTTATCACGAAAAGGTGCGAATGCTTGGTGATTTCGGATCAAATATCTATATTACAGAAAAGATAAGTAGAGAAGATAAGTAGAGGAGATGCATATAAACTTGAATGCGTAGAATACATGCGCAGGAATGAGAGGTAAATATGAAAGAAAAAATTAAAAGAAATCATAACCGTTATACCTTTGGACTAGGTACAGTTGGAAGAGATATGCTCTATACGATGGTAAGCATGTACCTTCTGTTCTATCTAACAGATATCTTAAATTTGCCGGATTCTACTATGTGGTGGATGACGGGAGCATTGACAATTCTTCGTATTTTTGATGCCGTAAACGATCCGATCATGGGTTTCTTAGTAGATAATACTCATACCCGTTTTGGTAAATTCAAGCCTTGGATAGTAATAGGAGGAATTGTTGGTGGAATTCTCACTGTTTTATTATTCTTTGATTTTGGACTTCGTGGAGCAGGGTATGTGACTATGATGATAATCATCTATCTGCTCTGGGATATAACCTATGGAGCCAATGATATCGCTTATTGGTCCATGCTACCTTCCTTAACTCTTGATCAGAAGGAACGCGAGAAAACCGGATCCTTTGCCAGAATATGTGCAAATATCGGATTGTTTTCTGTAGTAGTTGGCATCTTACCTGTTACTAATGCACTGGGGGGAGACAAAAGGGCTTGGCTAATTACGATAATTGCAATCGTTCTAATCACCTGGGCATTCCTATGCTTTACTGTATTTGGAGTAAAGGAAGATAAGAGGATTCATGTTAAACAGGAATCGACTTCCGTAAAGGAAATGTTTCGTGTACTGTTTAAGAATGACCAACTACTATTTACCGCCATTTCAATGGCATTGTTCATGATAGGCTATTGTACCACTACGACCTTTGGCGTCTATTATTTTAAATATGCTTTTAAAAATGAAGATATGTACTCAGTATTTGCCGCAATTCTTGGAGTCTCCCAGCTGGCAGCCTTAGTTGTCTTTCCTTTGTTTTCAAAGAAGTACAGCCGTAAGATACTATATGCTTTCGCAACGGTTTTGGTAGTGATAGGGTACATAATTTTCTTCTTTGCACCAATGAATATGATTTTTATTGGGGTAGCAGGTATCTTTATTTTTGTAGGGCAGGCATTTATTCAATTGTTGATGCTAATGTTTTTGACAGATACGGTGGAGTACGGACAGTGGAAGCTTGGTCATCGTAATGAAAGCATTACCTTCTCCGTACAGCCGTTTATTAATAAAATCGGAGGAGCTATTGCCAATGGAATTGTTGGTGTGACATTAATCATTTCTGGTATTAATGCGGCTGCAACACCAAATGAAGTTACCGATTCCGGATTGCTGATTATGAAGCTGGCAATGCTGATTTTACCTCTTTTCTTTATAGTGATTGGCTATATCGTTTACCGTAAAAGGTTCAAGATTGATAAACAAATGTATGATAATATAATTTCGGATTTAACTGCCCGTGGTGATATAAGGAAATAGCAACATTGCTGCTATTTTCTTATCATGATTACAAAATGATTAGGAGTGATTCTATGCTGACAGAAAATAATCGGATTAAAGATGTATATGCCAATCCAATAGGACGGGATATTATTAATAAATTATTATTGCAAATGAATATTAGCAATAAGGCAGTTACAAATCCGCTGGTTGGTAATCTGAAGCTAAAGGCTTTGCCAAAGCTGCTAAAAAAGCAAATGGATGATGGGTTTGTGGATACCTTGCTTACACTTTTAAACAGCGAGCAGGAAGTTCCAAGGACAGATGTTACACAGATCAAGAAAGTCTGGTGGAAGGAAGCAGTATTTTACCAGATTTATCCAAGAAGCTTTAAAGACAGCAATGGTGACGGAATTGGAGATCTGATAGGAATTATCGAGAAGCTCGATTACTTAAAAGAGCTTGGGATAGACGCTATCTGGCTTTCACCTATTTATGATTCTCCTAATGATGATAATGGATATGATATTAGGGATTACCGTAAGATAATGACTGAGTTTGGCTCGATGGAGGACTTTAATCTATTACTTACTGAACTTCATAATCGTGGCATGAGGTTGATTATGGATTTGGTGGTAAACCATACTTCTGATGAGCATGAATGGTATCAGAAAGCCATCCATGAACCGGATTCCAAGTATGGAGATTATTATATATTTAGGGATCAACCGAATAACTGGACTTCATTTTTTGGCGGCAGTGCCTGGAATTATGTAGAAGAGCGGAAGGAATACGCACTGCATTTGTTCTCAAAGAAACAAATGGACCTAAACTGGGAGAATAAATCAGTACGCAGTGAAATTCATGATATGGTGAGCTGGTGGCTGGAAATGGGCGTTGATGGATTTCGTATGGATGTCGTCAATTATATTTCAAAGAGCATAGGCTTACCTGAGGGTAATGAGAGTATTGGCATGCTCATGGAGTATTACGGCGTAGAGCATTATTTTTATGGACCTCGTCTTCATGAGTATTTGCGTGAATTGAAAGAAAAAGCATTTTTACCATATAAGGCTTTTTCTGTCGGAGAAACTCCTGGGACTGGGATGGAAATGAGTAAGCTATTGACTGGAGATTATCGAAATGAGCTTGATATGGTATTTTCCTTTGATCATTTAGAAACTCCGGGGCATACCCGCTTTGATGATTACCGGTATGACCTCAATTACCTAAAGAAATATATGATAGACTGGATGGAGAATTACGGTAATCATTGCCAGCCTTCGTTGTTCTATGAAAACCACGATAATCCCCGTATGATTTCTAAGATAAATTCAGACCCAGAGTTCCGGGAGGTGCTTGGTAAGCTACTAGCAGTGATTCAACTAACCTTACGTGGTACCCCGTTTATCTATCAGGGGCAGGAGCTTGGAATGATTAATCAGAGCTTTGAATCGATTGATGAGCTTCGTGATGTAGAGTCGCTTAATCTTTATGAGGAACTATGCAGGACAATGGAGAAAGAAACTGCATTTAATAAGGTCTTAGCAGGTACCAGAGACCATGCCAGAACACCTATGCAATGGAACGATCAGCAATATGCAGGCTTCTCTACCGTGAAGCCATGGATTATGATGGATGAGGATTATAAGAGGTGTAACGTTGAAGCACAGCTTAGCGATGAAAGCTCTGTATTGAATTTCTATAAGAAAATGCTTGCATTACGAAAAGAGCATCCAGTCATCCACTATGGTGATGTGATATTTACAAATAAGAAGGTAAAAAATTTATTCACGTATTACCGTAAGGATGATTCAGAGACATTATATATTGAAAGCAACCTCAGCCCATATAAAATCAAACGAAAAAAGCTTCAGGTGGGTAGGTGCCTACTATCGAATTACGCGGAGACTGCATCCTCGTTCCTGCGTCCCTATGAAACAGTGATATGGCTAGTAAAGTAATATAACATAATTATTATTTAACATGAAATACTTACTGCAATAATATTTAGCAATGAAGGGATGTGAAATAATGCCTCAATGGGAATATAAAACAATTCAATTTGACTCTAAAGGTTTGACAGGAGGGTTACTTGATATTAATGCCTTTTAATGAAGCACTAAATGATAATGGTAATTATGGATGGGAACTAGTTAACTGCTTCGACACGAATCAATCCTATGGTGCAAGCAGAAAAATCATAGCTGTCTTTAAAAGACTGAAGTAATTATAGCTGTAGCGGTGATAATCCAATCAAAAACAGCTGAAGGATATGGGATAACAGCGATGGTTAAAATAATAGAATAAACTCTCACGTTAAAAATAAGCTCAAGGTGAAAAACCTTGAGCTTATTTTTTTAAATTAATTGATTGACAGATGCTATAATATGGTATATATTTTTTATAGACCGACGGTCGGTCGAATGAATGGTTCGAAACCTACTTTTAGACAAGGGACAATATAACGATTAGATATTATGAGGTGAGCATATGAGAATTTCTAAAGAACATGATGTAAGGAGAAACGAAATACTGGAAAAGGCTGCGGGCTTATTTGAAGCAAACGGTTACAATAAGACCACAATCAATGATATCCTTCGTGATGTAGGCATTGCTAAAGGAACCTTTTATTATTACTTTAAATCGAAAGAAGAAGTAATGGATGCCATTATCGATAGATATATGGAGGTTGGCCTTGAAAGGGCAGAAGAGGTGAAAGCACGTACAGACTTATCTCCAACTGAGAAACTATTACAAGTGATACTAGCACTTCGTATGGGAGGCCCCGAGAGCGGGGTAATCGAAGAGCTTCACAACCCAGAGAATGCCCTGATGCATCAGAAGTCAATCACCGGGATAGTTCTCGCGCTGACTCCAATTATGACGGATATTGTTAATGAGGGTATAGCAATCGGTGATTTTGATACACCTTTTCCCACTCAGACGATACAGATTATGCTGGCTACCAGTATGACTTTAACGGATGAAGGTATATTTTCCTTCACACAGGAGGAGCAGTATATACTGATGCAGGCAATTGTGCATTCCTTTGAAAACCTATTAGGTGCAAAGCAGGGGAGCTTTGAGTATGGATTACATGCATTAACAGAGAGGATGTAACGAAAATTAAACACTCGGAAGCAGACTTCGCAGAAGTGCCTGTTATCGAAGAGCATTTGAAAGGTGAGGGTAAGTATATGTTAGGATCAATGATTAAGAAGGATTTCACCAGGAATAAGGTTATTAATATCACACAATGGTTGTTCATATTCCTGTCAGCTTTTCTGATGGCATCGGGCAGTATTATCATAATAAAGTCCTTTGGTTCCATCGACGCACTATTTCAGATAGCAAAACCGCCACATTTTATGCAGATGCATACCGGAGAAATCATTCAGTCAGAGATTGAAGACTTTGCAGACAACATCGATTATATTACCGAACAACAGACCTCGGAGATGGTGAACATCGACGGTGCAAATATCGGACTGCTCAGGGAAAGAGATGGCAGAATTGACCGCGTAACCTTGTCAGACAGTATGATGGATAATGGCTTTGTCATGCAGAATAAACAGTTTGATTACCTGCTTAATTTGAATAATGAGATAATTCAAGTGTCCTCGGGTGAGATTGCAGTACCAATCAAATATATGAAGAGTAATGACTTAGAGATAGGAGATCAATTAATCCTGTCTGAGGGCTCCTTTTATATGGAATTTTTAATTACAGATTTCATCCGCGATGCACAGATGGCTTCATCCCTGGCATCCTCTACACGATTTCTGGTAAGTGACGAGGAGTATGTACAGATCAAGGAAAACATTGGCAGATTGGAATACTTAATAGAGTTCATGCTTACAGATACAGAGAAAATAGGGAACTTTCAAAAGCAATATGAGGAATCTGGATTACCGAATAATGGTACAGCGGTTACATATCCGCTTATAAAGATGTTGAATGCCTTAGGAGAAGGACTGAAAGCAATTATTATTATGTTGGTAAGCCTACTTCTGATATTCATAGCTGTAATTAATCTACGATTCACCATACTAGCAACTATGGAGGATGAGATTAAGGAAATCGGCACGATGAAAGCCATTGGAATATCACATAAGGACATACAGAAACTCTATAAATTGAAGTATGTTATCCTATCGGCTGTCGGATGTCTCTTTGGATATGCTGTAGCCATCCTATGTAACGGTATTTTTACAGCTGATTTGGCTCTCAATTATGGGAAGCAGCAGCTGACAGTGGGAGAACTCATTATATCAATCGTAGCAGTGGCACTCGTGCACCTGATCGTAATTCATTTCTGCAAGAGAGTATTAAAAAAGATTAAACATATTACAGTAGTTCAAGCTCTGATTACCGGAGAGACAGACGGTAAGAAACGTAAACGGAGTATAAAATCCAAGGAAAAGATCCTTACAGTGGAGGCAAATAGGTTGCTTCCTACCAATCTATTCTTAAGTATCAGGGAATTGGTCATCCGGGCAAAAGCGTGGTTTCTTCTTACACTTGTATTTGCACTGGCTACCTGCATCATGATTATACCGGCTAATTTATATAACACCCTATGTGCACCTGAGTTTGCTACTTACATGGGATCTGCACTTAGTGATATCCGAATTGATCTCCAGTCAGTCGAAAATCTTCATCAGAAGCATGAAGAGATCATGAAGCATCTTCAGATAGATGATGAGATCAGCAGCTTCAATGCCTATGCTAACTGCCGTTATGAAGTATATGGAGAGGAGGGCTGGGAAGATATGCAGGTGGAGTGTGGAGATTATACTGATTACAAGATATCCTATCTTAATGGCAAAGGGCCGGGTAGACCAGGGGAGATGGCTATCTCCACACTGAACTCGAAGAAATATTCGGTCGGAGCCGGTGATTCTCTGAAAATGAAGATTGGTGGTATAGAGGAAAACTATTACATATGTGGTATATATCAGGATGTAACCAATGGTGGGTATACTGCAAAGATAATCTACGAATATAATCAAGAGGATGTACTAAAATATACCTATGCAATTGACACAGCGAAAGGAATATCGGTAGAAGCTAAAGCAGAAGAGTATGCAGAGAAATTCACCTATGCTAAAGCAATTCCGGTAGAGAGCTTTTTAACACAGACCCTTGGTATGATAATTGACCCGCTATCTCAGGTAGTAATCGCAGCAATTGCCGTAGCGGTGTTTATTTCCTTACTTATTACTGTTTTATTCCTAAAGTTGAATACCGTGAGAGAGTATGCACAAATAGCAAATATGAAGGCGATGGGCTTTTCTGCTCTGGATATCAGGAAACAGTACGTAATAAAGACAGCTATAGAAGCCGTGGTTGGTATTCTGATTGGAGTTCTAATATCCAACACCTTCGGAGAAGTCTTAGTTAGCGGATTTTTTTCTATATTGGGATTTGGGCTCAGTAGGATTAATTTTACAATCCACCCAATCGAGGCATATTTACTATACCCATCAATTATCATAATTACAGCATTATCAGCAGCCTGGATTTGTTCGGCTGCAGTTAAGAGATATAATATCGTTCGTATGATACAGGAATAGAATATTTAACAGTAGAAAAGGAGATTATCCATGGAAGCAATTTTAGAAGCAAGAGGCCTATGCAAGAATTTTGGCGAGGCCAGGGAAGAACAAATTAGTGTGTTAAAGGATGTGGATTTAAAGTTAGTGAAAGGTGAATTTGTTGCCATCATGGGACAGTCAGGTTCCGGTAAATCAACATTGTTATATAATATCAGTGGAATGGATCAGACGTCATCTGGAACAGTAATCTTTGATGGGGATGATATCTCTAATTTAACCGATAATGAGATGAGTAAGTTAAGGCTTAATAAGATGGGATTTGTATTTCAACATTCACATCTTCTAAAAAACATGAGTATAAGAGATAATATACTCCTTCCGGCATTTAAGGCAGAGGCAAAATCTAAGGCAGAAGCCACTAAGGATACAGAAGCTCTTATGAAGAAGCTGGGGATTGATAAGGTAGGCGGTAATGATATTACAAAGGTTTCGGGTGGACAGCTCCAGCGTGCAGCCATTTGCCGAGCTTTGATCAATCAACCCAGAGTTCTGTTTTGTGACGAGCCGACCGGAGCATTGAATTCAGGAGCTAGTCTCGAGGTAATGAATACTTTAAATACAATCAACCAAGAGGGCACAACGATCTTACTGGTTACCCATGATGTCAAGGTGGCTTCCAGGGCAGATAGAGTGATCTTTCTTACCGATGGCAGGATAGAATCGGAATTAAGCCTTGGCAAATATAAAGAAAGTATGAGTGAAATTAAAAAGAGGGAAGAACGCTTGTTGGAATGGCTAAATAAGAGGGGCTTCTAGAATTAGAAATAGAGGATAAATAGCTTATGTATATATCTAATGTATTATTATAGGATGAATATAAACATGCCTCAGGCTCAAAGCAATATGCTTTGGGTCTTTTGTTATATTACATTAAAATAAACCACCTGCTATGCAGGTGCGTCCCTAGTTGTATTTAATTATATGATTGTTTAGATCGCTAATGATTCATGTTAAAATATGAATTTGACATATAATTCCTACTGTACTATTATAGAATATAATACTAAAAAAATAACAACGGAATAAGTTATAGGATTTGTCAACCAAGTCGTTATAGGTAGGAAAATCATTAATAAATTACAGGGGGAATTAGTATTGGGTGAGAAATTTCAATTGTGTGGTGCAAGTGTAATAATATATAAGGATAAGAAAGTGTTATTACAGCAACGTCTGGATAATGGATGTTGGGGTTATCATGGAGGTCGTGTAGAATTAGGCGAAAAGGTTGAAGCTGCAGCTAAAAGAGAGTTATTTGAGGAAACCGGATTAATAGCAAATGATTTGGTTCTTTATGGTGTGTTTTCCGGGACTGAACAGTATCACGTTTATCCAGACGGGAACGAAGCATATATAATAGACATCGTTTATATGTGTAACAATTTCTCAGGAGAGATTCATGGACAAGAATCTGAAATAGCTGGTCTAGAGTGGTTTGATATGAAGGATTTACCTGACAATTTAAGTCCACCAATAAAATCAGCCCTAATAAAATTCTGTGGTGGCTAATGATACAAGAATTCAAAAGTTTGCTTACATGAAAGAGGGTGAAAGAGTATTGTTACTGCTTTTAGAAACAACTTAAATTTGGCTAATGATAAGGAGTTGATTTGATTATGGAGTATATATCTGAGAGATTTGAAAGGCAAATGCAGTTTTTGATAGAGATTGACAAAATAAAGCACATATTTCGTAAAACGAAGCTATTCAACAAGTCTCGCTTTGAGAATGATGCGGAACATGCGTGGCATTTAGCATTAATGGCATTAGTCTTAGGTGAGTATTCGAATGAAAGTATTAACATATCAAAAGTAATTAAAATGGCACTTATTCATGATATTGTTGAGATAGATGCAGGCGATGTAATTGTTTATGATACAAAAATGCGAGAGCTAGCTCAAATGAAAGAAGCTGAGGCTGCTGAAAGGATATTTGGAATATTACCTGAAGACCAAAAACAGGAATTCATTGATCTATGGAAAGAGTTTGAGGAAAAGAAGAGTCCAGAGGCTAAGTTTGCTGCTGCGATTGATAGATTCGAACCAATTTTGCAAAATTATTTAACTGATTATGAGACATGGAAGACACATGGAATATCATATGATCAATTATATGATAGAAACCAACATATTCAGAATGGCTCAGGGGCAATTTGGGATGTTGTAAAGCAGATAATTACTGAAGCAAAAGAAAAGGGCGAAATAATGTAGACAGTGATGTAAAGTCAGAGAGGAAAATTATGGGATGGCCAACACATATAGTTGCAGCTGTAGGTTATATATTTGATAATGAAGGTAATATAATTATTGTTAAAACACACAACAGAGGATGGGATTGTACAGGTGGACAGATTGAAGAAGAAGAAAATATTGAAGAAGGTTTGTTGCGTGAAATAATTGAGGAAAGTGGTGTAAATGCAAGTATCAAATGCTTATGCGGTATATATTCTAACGTAGGAAAGCATGTTTTTTATGATGGGGTAACACCAGTTCCAACAAAAGTAATGATGGATTTTATATGTGAGTATATAGACGGCGAATTAACTTGCTCAAATGAAACAAGTGAAGTTATATGGGTGCCTAAAAGTGAAGTGTTAAGCTATATAACCTCCCCGGCACAGATATACAGATTCAAGAAAGTACTAGAATATGAAGGTAAGGTGACGTACAGTTCATATGTTACAAAACCGGAGTTTAAAGTCTTAACCGAAAGATTTGTATAAATGTTTATTACGATTATGTTTATTATCTAATATAGAGCTGGTAAAGTATATAACGGGTATGCTATAATATGGCGTACTCTTTTTAAGTAATTAGGTATATAATTATGGAGATCTTAAAGATGTTATTAAAACAATTATCACAACAATTATCGCAACAATTATCGCAACAATATGGAATGAAGTTCACTATATTCAACTAGATAATGAGCAGTGATTGTAGGAGGACAGAATGAACCAAAAATCAATAAAGAAAATGCTTCAAGTAAGCTTATTACTTGCCATAGGTATGATATTACCGTTTTTTACAGCACAAGTTCCAAGTGTGGGAAGTAAATTGCTTCCTATGCATATACCGGTTCTTCTTGCTGGGATTATATGTGGATGGCAATATGG
>DATESP010000203.1:0-26404 GCA_035270645.1 Mobilitalea sp.
TCGGCAACAAAGCTGCCCTTACCAACAACAGTATAGATGAAACCATCTCTCTCAAGATCCTCATAGGCTCTTTTCGTAGTGATAACACTGATGCGTAATTCCTTGGCAAGAACTCGCATGGATGGTAACAAACCTCCTGCCATAAGTTCCCCACTGATAACCATCTGTTTGATCTGGGATGTAATCTGCTCATAAATAGGTTTTTCGCTGGAATTGCTTATAATTATATTCAAACTGTCACCTCCATAAACGGATTTTATCCATTGATAATTCGTCATATCTGTGCATTGCATACATAGTGTATATGTTTATTATATACACTATAATTCCAGGCAAACTATTTGTCAAGATAATTTACTCAAAAATTAATTGTAAATACTAAATTTAATTACATTTTAATTTCTTATAAGGGAAAATATGGTATAATAAATGATGAAGACGCGAAGTTCTGTAAAAGTGAAGTTCTGTAAAAGCGAAGTTATGTAAAAGCGAAGTTATGTAAAAGCTGTGGCAAGGAGATATAATCAATGATTCACAGGGAATGTTCAGTGACATCCCTTTAAAATATTTATATAAGGAGAGTTTTTACTATGAAATTGATTCTAGAAAATATCAAAAAGAGTTTTGATAAAAAAGAGGTTCTTAATGGAGCTTCATTTATCTTTGAAAAGGGCTGCATATACGGCCTGTTGGGACGCAACGGTGCGGGCAAGACCACATTGTTTAACTGCATCAATGCGGATTTGAAAATTGATAGCGGCAGCTTTAGGATTGAAGAAGACGGGAAGAATCGCGAAGTGTGCGCAGATGATATCGGATATGTGCTTTCAACTCCATTAGTTCCAGAATTCTTGACCGGAAGGGAGTTCTTAAAGTTCTTCATTGACATAAATAAAAACAGGATAAATGATGGAAGGAGCATAGATGAATATTTCGAACTTATGAGCATTGCTTCTGATGACCGTGATAGACTAATAAAGGATTATTCCCACGGTATGAAAAACAAAATGCAGATGCTAATTAATTTCATTGCAAATCCACCCATCCTTCTGCTCGACGAGCCGCTTACTTCCTTTGATGTGGTGGTGGCAGACGAGATTAAAAAGCTTTTGAGGCGTATGAAAAGAGACCATATAATAGTTTTTTCAACCCACATCCTAGAGTTGGCATTAGATCTATGTGATGTCATAGTAATTCTGAACAATGGAGAGCTAGAGAAGATTGAGAAAGAGAGCTTGGGCAACATTGCATTCAAAGATAGAATTATCGGCGCTCTAAGAGGTGATGAAGATGATTAATGTTTTTATTACCTCGTTTCAACTTCGTAATACCTATAAGACTAATGGCACTATTTTTTCGCTCAAATCCATACCGCTCGTAAGAAGACTGTTGCCATCATCGCTTTATGGTAGCAGGGCGCTAAAGAGATTTGCGAATATAATAAGCATTATTCTTGAGCTTTTTTCTGTATTTCTCGGTAAGGCAATATATATTTTCATAGCGTACTGGGTCGCTACGTTGATGACGGCTTCTAAAACAGATAGCTTCGCACATATCCTGATCTTTCTTACGGCCATCGGTGGATTCCTCAACACTCAGATGTTTAATCCCACTAAGGATAAGTTTTATGCTATATCCATCATGCGGATGAACGCACGGAGGTATACGTTGTCAAACTACCTATACTTTCTGATGAAAACATTTGTGGGCTTATTACCCTTCACTTTGCTTTTCGGCACTCTCATTGGTATGGGAACATTTACATGCCTGGCCGTGCCGGTCTATGTGGTATCAGTAAAACTCTGTTATTCCGCACTTACGTTGAAGAATTGCTTGAATAAGGAAAAGAAAAGAAATGAAAATAACCTTACACCTTTGATGTGGATAGCAGTAGGCGTACTGCTTGCCGTGGCATTTTTACCACCGTATTTGGGATATGCAGTTAGCAATGAGACATTCTATATCCTAATCGCTGTGTTGGTTATTCCGACGATATTTGCATTTAAGTATATCATGAATTTTAGTGAATATAAAAGAGCTTACAATGAACTTCTGAAGCCTGAAAGCTTTGCCATGGGAACGTCGAAGAGCACCATCAGTGCGGCACAACAGTTAGCCTCGCAGAAGAAAATCTCCATCGATCCTAGCCAGATAAGCAACAAAACAGGTTATCAATATTTCAACGAACTTTTTATGAAGCGCCATTCAAAGCTGTTAACAAGGAGTGCAAAACGTACAACTATAATTGCAATCCTTCTATTCGTTACTGCAGTTATAGCATGCTTTTTATTCCCAGAGAAGAAGGAGGGTGCTAACAAGCTATTACACACTGCACTGCCATATTTTCTATTCGTCATGTATATGATTAATAGCGGCAAATATATCACTCATGCGATGTTCATGAACTGTGATCACAGTATGCTTTCCTACAGCTTTTATCGGAAACCAAAATCGATTCTACAGCTATTTATCGAAAGGCTCAAATATATCATAATCATAAACCTAATGCCTGCTACTGTAATAGCTTTAGGATTACCTATACTACTTTATTTCACCGGAGGTACTGAGCAACCACTTAATTATCTGCTATTATTCATCTCTATTATGGCGATGTCGGTGTTTTTTTCGGTACATAATATTGTACTTTATTATTTACTGCAGCCTTTTAATATCAACCTAGAGTCAAAGAGTGCTACATTCGGTATTGCGAATTCTGTTACATACTTTCTTTGTTATTTTGCTTTAGGCAAGGAAATCCCAACTCTGATTTTTGGTAGTGCCATCTCAGTGTTTTGTATTTTGTATGCTGCTATTGCATTTGTTCTTGCTTATCGCCTTGCACCGAAAACGTTTAGACTGAAACAGTAAAATAATTCCTTGAGAACTTTTTTCCGAAACAATCTATAATTTGCTTGTGCGCTTTTTACGAAACAGTAATAGGCCTGCCAACATAAGGGCAGGAAAGATGACTGCTGCAAGAAGACCACTTCTTAGGCCGATCTGTTCAAGGTTAAAGCCGTTACCAGCCCATAGATTGGGAGTTAAATTACCTTGCTCCACGGCGTCCGATATCTTTCCAGCTAACCAAGGTCCAACTGAGCAGCCTACATCTCCAAAGATAGCCAGAATACCAAATAATAAGGTGCCACCTCTTGGAAATGCTGCAGAGGCCACGCTGAAGGTACCCGGCCACATAAGACTTACGGATAGGCCAGTAAGACTGCAGGCAAGCAGGGATATCACCGGGTTTGTATAAAAGACTGTAACCAGGTAGGTTAGGACACAGAGAATACTGCTGCCGGCTAGACAGCTCCTAAGAGGAAGCCGTTCTCCATAATGACCATAAATCGTTCTGCCGATTGCCATGAATAGAGCGAAGAGCCCGGGACCAAGTAAGTCTCCCAGGAGCTTTGGAACACCGACACCTTTCTCGGCAAACATGGAGGACCATTGTGACATAGTAAGCTCTCCTGCGCCGGCGCAGACCATCAAAAGTATAGTAAGGTAAAAGGTCGGAGCAGATAATAAATCCTTTAATTTCATACCCTTTCCCTGCTTTACGAGAGGCAGGATGGGGACATGCATGAATTGAAACATATTATACAGAGGAAATAGAGACCAAGCTATGGGAAGGATAAACCATAAGTCCCTTCCGATGATACTGATAACCAGGGTACTTAAGAAGACAACAATCATCTGTCCCCAGCAATAGAAGGAATGTAGGAGGCTCATTGAAGCTTCCTTATTTTCATTTGGTAGGGCTTCTACGATAGGACTTACGATAACCTCTAGCAAGCCACCACCGATTGCATACAGGGCTACGGCTAGGATTAATCCAAGATAATGGGAAGGCAGGGCTAAAGGCAGGATTCCCAAAGCTATTAATCCAAGGGTGCAAAGAGCATGAGCGATGACCATACACTTACGGTAACCGACGACATCGGCATATCGAGTCGCCCATATATCAGTCAAAAGCTGTACAGCAAAATTGGCTAATACTAATAGTCCGAGTTGCTCATAGGTAATACCAAAGGAAGTACGAAAGATGATAAATAATAAGGGTGCAAGATTATTTATAATGGCCTGTGTTATGTAGCCACGGTAGCAGGAATATGTTGTGTGGCGATAAGTATAGGTTCTTGTTGTCATATGCGTGTACCTGAATTTCTAGGCTGGTAGGGCGTGGTCAGTTTAACCATCCATTCATTATTAGAGTCTGTAAAGTAACGATAGGCTGCTTTTGCCGCTTCCTTGTTATTAAATATCCCGAATACAGTAGGTCCGCTTCCACTCATGAGGGAAGTCAGTGCTCCCTTTTCCTTCATCTTTTCTTTGATTTCCTCTATTACTGGGTAATCCCTAGCGGTTACAGTCTGAAGGATGTTATCCATCAGGCTGGTCAGCAGGAGTAGGTTACCCTCTTCTATAGCGTTCAGCATCCCTTTGATGTCCGGGTGGATTATGGAGGAATTTAATTTTAGACCTTCATAAACATATTTGGTGGATACACTGATGTCCGGCTTGACGAGCAGGATTGCACAGTCAGGGATAGGTTTTAGGGGGGTAAGAAGTTCGCCGATTCCTTCGGATAGAGCGGTTCCAAGCAGGATACAGTAAGGAACATCTGCACCCAGTTGAACACCTAGTTGCATTAGCTCCGAAGTGGATAATCCGGTATTAAACATCTTGTTTAATCCAAGCAAAACGGTAGCAGCATCACTACTACCACCGGCAAGACCGGCAGCCACCGGAATGTTCTTTTCTAAAACAATCCTTATGCCAGCGTCAATTTTCATTGTTTTACTAAATAAAGCAGCAGCTTTATAGACAAGGTTTCTCCGGTCATTGGGAAGGTAAGGAAGATTTGTCCTAACCTTAAGAGCTCCGTTCTTGTATCTCTTAATTGATAAGGTATCATACAGATTAATTGATTGCATGATCATGCTAACATCATGGTAACCGTCTTCCCTTTTTCTTAGTACATCAAGACCAAGATTAATCTTTGCATAAGCTTTCATAGTTATGTAATTCATAAAACCTCCACACTAGCTTTTCTTAACTCTTGTATCAGTATCTTATCATATAAATTAAGCGTTTACAATCTGAGTTATCGTATAGTAAGGCATACAAGTTATCCGTATAGTAAGGTATAAATATAACGCGGAGATAACCCTCTCTCATATAGTTGCTCTGTGGGCTCAACTAAATAACTTTTTGATAGTTTTCCAAAGTTTGAATTTATACTTGACTGGTACTTTCTTGGATTTTATAGCCTCATATTCTTCTTCAGTCAGGAGAAGTTCTAGTTGTTCCTCAGAATCAGAATTTACTATGCTATAAGTCTCATCAACAAAGCACAAGGGAGGGAACATGATACACCACCAATTTTGACCCTTAGCTTCACCAATTCTCACATTGAGTGCTTCATAAATTCCCGGTGGAAAGGAAAATTCACCATATACCTTCATTGGAAAATAGATAAATTCTAAGCTTACAGACACGGCGTAACTGTAGCCATTTTGCGAAATAACCTTATCTGCCAAAGTCTGAATGGAAGAGAACTTTGATTTAATTAGACTGCGACCCTCTGTGATATCGGAAGCCTTGCATAGTATAGGAGAGAGCTCTTCTACTAAGGCCTCCTTGACCTTGTATTTTAAATCCTGATCCTCCTTACTATCACTGTTAGCTATTACATGAAAACGAATTATCTCACTAGCAATTCCCTCCTGAAGAGTTGCAGTATGTCTGGACTCTGCTTTAATAAACAGAGCTCCGGCCCATGAAATAAAAAGAATAAAAAAAAGTATGTAGTGCTTCTTAAATGTTAGTCCCATGAAATCCTCCCAATACTCGCCTTGGCAAGTATATACTAATATAAACTAATAACAGCTCATTTAAGTGTTACCAAATTATGGATAACATATACGGTAACATATAACTATTAGTAGAATAAACTAATAAGTCCGAGAATTTTTGCTCTTGAACTTGTAGAGCTTTAATAGTACAATTAATAGGCGTTACACAGATGGAGCAGCCGTAAAAGTGGCATCAGGAGGCGTTAATAATGTTAAATAAAGCACCTATAGGAGTATTTGATTCAGGAGTCGGCGGACTTACTGTAGTAAAAGAAATTATGAACCAGATACCAGGTGAAACTATTATATATTTTGGTGATACAGCAAGACTTCCCTATGGAAGTAAATCAAAAGAAACCATCATAACTTACAGTAGACAGATTGTTCGATTTTTGATGGCACAGGGTGTAAAAGCGATTATTATAGCCTGCAATACAGCCAGTGCTTTTGCCCTCGAGACTGTAAAGGCAGAGGTGGATATTCCGATTATTGGAGTCGTAAAACCTGGGGCCAAGGCAGCAGCTCAAACCACAACAAATGGGAGAATTGGAGTTATCGGAACTGAGGGATTAATCCGGAGCGGAATATACAACGATTTTTTAAGTCAGACGAACCCTCAAATCAAGGTGTTTGGAAAGGCTTGCCCGCTTTTTGTACCTCTGGTCGAGGAGGGCTTAATTGATGATTCTATCACAGTGGAAATTGCCCGAAGATATATCAGTGAACTCCTGGTAGAGGATATAGATACACTGGTTTTGGGATGTACTCATTACCCTCTGATTAGAAAGACAATTCGGAACATAGTTGGAGACAATGTTGAACTGGTAAATCCAGCTTACGAGACAGCAAAGTCCTTGCGAGAAATATTAACGGAGCGAGGTATAAAAAATGATAATACCTTGAAGCTTAATCATAAATTCTATGTAAGTGACGGTGCCGATAAATTTAGAAGATTTGCCGATACGATACTACCTTGTGAAGTAGTGGAGACTAAGGATGTGAATATAGAGGAATTGATTGATTGAAGGGTAGGTTTATGAATAAGGAAGTTAAAATAACGATAGAGGGTACCCAGCTTGGTGCAGAAGAGGCGATTATAACGACCTGCGAGGGTGCATATTATAATCGTAATGGCTGTCACTATGTCCTATATAAAGAGACGACAGAGAATGGAATTATCAAAAATAAAATTAAGATTGATTCGGGACGTATAACTGTTAAGAAGGATGGAGGGCTTAATGCCCTTATGGAATTCAACACAGCGGAAGCTACGCGAATCAGTTACCAGACTCCTTATGGGAGCCTTGGGTTTGATGTCTATACCAATGTATTGAACTTGAAGGTAGATGATGATGAGGTCAGGGTAGATTTAAGTTACACCTTATCTGAAAATGGTGAGCAGATTTCAAAAAACCGATTAAGGATAGAGGTCATTTCGATATAGCATATCCATCTTCATCAAACTCCACCTCGTAGGATATTTCTTCCATGAATTCAAAATAAGTGTCCCGCTCTTCCTTCTCCTGTAGTAGATAGGTAAAGGTACCTTTTGACATGGCAGGGACTAGTTGAACCTTAGTACTTCCATCGGAATCTATATATAGCTTCATGAGTGCGGTTTCTCTAGTGGAATTATTAAACCAATAGTTTCCAAGGCTGTAGGCAATGGGCTTACCATTATAGTATTCAAACCCTTGCATCACATGCGGGTGGCAACCTATTACGGCATCAGCACCGGCATCTATATACTGTCTAGCAAGGGTTCTCTGGTAATCTACGGGGTAATTAGTCTTCTCAACACCCCAGTGTACATATACGACGACAAAATCACTATTTTTCTCCGCTTCCTTAATCTCAGCAAGAAGCAATGTAGGGTCATAGGTCCCAATCATTCCTGCTCTTGTATCGTTGGCATACCAATCCATCGCAAAGACTACCCGCGAGGCTGCAAGATATGCAATTTTCATATCGCCGAGGGTATAGTAGACTGCTGATTTGGCACGGTCTAGATTGATTCCTGCACCGACATAATCGATTTCGGCATTCTCCAGGGTAGTAAAGGTGTCGTACAAGGCATCCATGCCAAAATCTAAGGTATGGTTGTTGGCAAGAGATACAATATCAACGCCCATCTCTTTTAGTATATCGACTCTCTTCGGATCCGCTCGGAAGGTATAGGATTTATTCGGTGTCTCCGTTCCTCGCAAGCTGTAAGCAAATTCGTTATTAAGCATCATAATATCTGCTCTATTCATTTCATCAATCAGTTCGGGTGAAAGACAGCCCAGAATCCCATTGTTCTCTGCATCATATCGAGCGACAGGCTTAGAATCCTCATCAAAATTAATATCTCCAGCAAAGGCTAGGATAATCGGTGATTTATCATTACGATCCTGTGTAATAGTATCCACATTGGAATCCTTAGAATCAGTAATATCAGCTGCATCAGGTGTACTAGAAGAATCAACCGAGCTAGAAGTATCAGGCAGGTCATTAGAATCTGGCGTATTAGAAGAATCGACCGAGTTAGAAGTATCAGGCAGGTCATTAGTGTCAGGTGTATTAGTATTATCAGTGGTATTTGTTGAATCTATTGAATTGGCAGAAGACTTAGTATCCGGGGAGTCCGGAGATTCGATTATATCTTTAGAATCGGCCAACTCTTGCATCCGAAAGGAATAGATTACGATACCGGATAAAATTACTAGGGACAATAAACATAGCAATGATATTACAAATATATTTTTTGATTTCATTACGTTTCACCTCTTTATAAGAAAGAGTTTCACTAGAAAACTCTCGCACCGAGCACATCAGCCGCTAAGTAGATAATTCTATTCAATCAAAAATCCTTTGACCTTATAACATTATGCCATAAAGTCAAAGGATTATGAGGTTTTACTTTGTTTTTGAAAATTTTCCTGTAACCCTCTTGAAGAAACTCTTTTTCACTTTCTTCACTTCCAGATTACTTCTAAGACCCTTGACATCCATGATATAAATGCCACTAAGAACTGCCTTAACTTCCTTCTTCACAGGAATAAGATCAAATATCTTGGCATCACATACAAGAGACATTACCTTAGGACCTATTTTGGCTTTAACAATCGGTACCTTAGAGGAACGCATATACTTGGGGGTTTGATCCAAGACTATCTTAGGAAGGTTAGCTTCCTTCAATTTCATTTTCTTCTTATCGATGACTAATATTGAAACAGTCTGGGCTGATGATTTCATCTGCTCCTGGGATGATTCCTGCTTCTTCTGAAGCTTTCTCCCCACAATGTATAGGACAATAAATGCTACGACTACTACAGCCAATACTATTGTTATTATCGTACCTACGGTTCCCATGAATTATGTACCTCCTAGTTTTGTACGTATTCAGATATTGCCCTAATTAGGGCAAGACCTATTGTATCATCTTTTCAACAAAAAATAAATAGAAAAAAATTTTTTATCAATGCAGGATTCGACAGGCTATGTTAGAGAAGAGTTTCGCTCTAACATATCCATGATGATGCCCTGTACATAGGTGCCAAGAAATTTCCGATTTTCCTTGTCGAGTTGGTTAGGATAAATCGGTTTGCCAAACTCGATTATGACATGAGTAGGTTTTACCCTGGGAAAATGATTCTCAAAAACGTCATCTGTATTTGACAAGGCTACCGGTATAATAGCGCAACCTGTCTTTTCTGATATCTTAAAACTTCCTTCTTTAAACGGAAGCATTTCTTTATTATGGTTGCGGGTGCCTTCCGGTGAGATAAACACGGAATATCCGTCCTTAATCTGTTCAATGCCCTTTAAAATGGTCTTCATACCCTGTTTGATATCTTTGCGGTCGAGGAAAAGACATTGTATAAAACGCATCCAGGTGCGAAGGAAAGGAATCTTTTCAAATTCTTTCTTAGCCATAAAGCCTGTCAAAGTAGGCAGGGATACAAAAGCCACAGGAACATCATAATAACTTCTATGGTTGGATATGTATAATACAGGCTCATCCTTCGGCACGTTCTCACGACCAATTACAGTCCTCTTTACACCGGAAATTAACAGAACTATCCGAAAAGCACAAACTACAATCTTCTGTGAACTGGATACCTTAGCATGGCGGCTATACCGGCCAATGATATACTCAATCAAGATAATAGGGATGCTTATTATAAAGAAAAGCAGTATAAACAACAGTGCAAAAAACAAGCGTAGCATAATAGTCCTCCATAGTATAGAATAGTTAATCAAATCCAATCTTTATGTCATGTTGCTAAGTCATCCAGATCTGGTTCCTACTCATCGCCAAGAGCTCCACCATCATCTCTATCGGGATCAGCGGTACTAGTATCGTCATCGCTATTATTTCCAGAAGGATCCTCATCTGTGGGGGTTATATCTCCACTACTGTCGGGATCTTCGGACGCCTCAGAATCAGTGGGGTAATCCTCGCCAGAATCATCTTCAACACTATCTAAAACATCAGGTATGCCATTACCATCAAGGTCATCAATTATACCATCACCATCAAGGTCATCTACAATACCATCGCCGTCAAGGTCATCACTAATACCATCACCGTTAATGTCGTCGATAATGCCATCACCATTCAAGTCATCTACAATACCATCGCCGTCAAGATCATCACTGATACCATCGCCGTTAATATCGTCGATAATACCATCGCCATTCAGGTCATCTACAATACCGTCTCCGTCAAGATCATCACTGATACCATCGCCGTTAATGTCGTCGATAATACCATCGCCATTCAAGTCATCTACAATACCGTCTCCGTCGAGATCATCACTGATACCATCGCCGTTAATGTCATCGACAATACCATCATCATTCAGGTCATCTGAGATACCATCACCGTTAATATCGTCGATAATACCGTCACCATTCAGGTCATCAATAATACCATCGCCATCGAGATCATCGCTGATGCCGTCACCATTAATATCATCAATAATACCATCGTTATTTAGATCATCCACGATACCATCTCCATTCAGATCTCCGGGTACAGGAATTGGGGTGGGTGGTACATAGTTAATGAGATCTGCATATGTTTCCTCAAAATCGAAATCCGAACTAGGTATGTAGTTGTAGTACTTTTCAAGTGTCATATTGTTTGTATATAAGTAATTGGCAAGCTCCTTACCCACATAGCGGATATGCCATGGTTCATATGCATATCCGGTAACCTCAACCTGATTCTCAGGATACCTAATGATATATCCAAAATGGTAAGCATTATTAGCGAGCCATTTACCCTCTGAACATGTGGCAAAGGTTGTAATGAGCCTATATTTCATGGATTCTGATGAGACATCAATAGATAATCCAGTCTGATGTTCACTGGCACCAGGAACAGCAGAATACTTTATTGTGTGTTTCTTACCTCTAGTTACAATATTATTCGTAAAAATCGTCTTCTGTCGGTCATAAGAACGATATCCAGAGATGCCATATAGAGTGTATCCGTCCTTCTCGGCCGCTGCGAATAAATCCTCCAAGGCGGTAGCAGCTTCTAAACGTAGTAATTTACGATCATCAAGACCTGCAACATCAAATAGTACCTTAGGTTCTACCATATCTTCAGGGATATAATCCTTAGGAAGAGCATATTCCCTATTAACAAAGACTGTAATGCTCTTAGGATCTAAATCCATCTCAGTAGCCGGAGTCCATGGAGGTCCGGTAGGCGTGATATCTGTCATGGTTGGTATATCCTCTTTGTTATTATTATCATCATATTCAAAAACTGGTGGGATATATGTATAATTAGCGGAAGAATCAGCATTTCCAGATGATATGCCTCCCGGAGAGACTGCCATGGCTGAGGCTGTTCCCTTATCCTTGCTGCTCAATTTGCTATTACGGTTTATTACACCATTAATTATAAGGAAACCTAACAGGGACAAAGCTAAGCCAGCGAAAATAATGATAAGTAAATTTCCCTTTTTCAAAACGGATTCCTCCTCTTTCTAAATATAAACAACTCAAAGCAGCTAAATAAATTAGCCGATTCGACATTTCATAAGTTCAAAGATTAAATCAGTCAACTTAAATAGTATAGCATATGAGGGCTTATAAATCATTATATTGTCATAAACTTAATTATTAATACATTATTTGCTTCCGAATTTCGCATAACTATCCAAAAGCTGGGTCTTCAATGAATATAGTTTATTTGATAAATCTATATAAACATTATGCGGGTTTACAAGACGCTTTGCTTCATCCCAAAGAGTATCCTGCTCCTTAACGCAGTATTCACGGATTTCCATGACGGAGGGAGAGGTATAAACACATTTTCCAGATAGGAATATGGGAACAAGTAGTTCTCTAAGGGTATAGCTATTCGGCTCCAGGTAGGTTTTTTTCCAGGTTGCCATTGGATCAAAAAGAAGCAGAGGCTTATCTTCGGAGAAGGTCTCATCTACAAGAGTAATCAGGTCGGCCATAATTTTACCGCTTTCCTTCTCATAGATACGGTAAATCTTCTTATTACCAGGATTAGTAATCTTCCATTGGTTTTCGGAAAGCTTAATCTTCGGTATAAATTCATTACCCTTCTGAATAGCAGCCAACTTATATACTCCACCAAAGGAAGGACAATCCATGGAGGTTATCAGCTTTGTTCCAACACCCCAGGAATCTATCTTGGCACCTTGGGCCTTTAGGGAATCTATGATATATTCATCCAAGTCACTAGAGGCTGTAATCTTGGCGTCTGGGAATCCGGCAGCATCTAACTTCTTTCTTGATTTCTTTGAAAGATAAGCTAGGTCACCGCTGTCTAAACGAATACCGTATTTTTGAGGAAGTCTATCCTGTTGCCTTAGCTCCTCAAACACCTTAATGGCATTTGGAACTCCAGAACGCAGGGTATCATAGGTATCTACCAATAGAGTGGTATTTTGAGGATACAGATCAGCATATTCGCGGAAGGCAGTAAGCTCATCATCAAAGCTCATAATCCAGCTGTGAGCATGGGTACCTAATGCAGGCATATCATATAATTTGGCAGATAAAACATTGCTAGTTCCTATGCAGCCACCAATTACGGCAGCTCTAGCTCCTAGGGTTCCAGCATCCGGCCCCTGAGCTCTACGAAGACCGAATTCCATGACCGGTTCGCCCTGTGCGGCATAAACCACACGGGAAGCCTTCGTTGCAATCAGACTTTGATGGTTAATTATATTTAGAAGCGCTGTCTCTACCATTTGAGCTTCCATGATTGGAGCAATTACCTTAACTAACGGTTCCATAGGGAATACTACAGTACCCTCCGGTATGGCATAGATGTCACCGGTAAATTTAAAGTCCTTTAGATATGTGAGAAAACCTTCATGAAATATTTTAAGACTTCTCAGGTATTCTATATCATCAGTGGTAAAATGAAGATCTTTAATATACTCAATGGCCTGTTCCAGTCCGGCGCAGATAGCATAGCCGCTGCCACAGGGATTATCCCGGTAAAAAGCATCAAAGACGACAATGTCCTTATTTTTATTATCAAAGTATCCCTGCATCATTGTCAGTTCATAAAAATCAGTTAATAGGGTTAAATTTTGTTTTGCCATAAAAACTCCTCGCTAATAATTCTTGGATTAATCCTTTTATAGGGTATGTTGACAAGTAGTGTTTATAAATATATTATAACAAAACATATACCAGAATGGTTCATAAGTCAAGCCATGTGGAAAGAAAACTGTTGACATTCGTACGGTTTTATACTATTATATTCAAAAGAAACTAGGCACATCGGTGCTTTTGTAGTATACTATAATATAATAAAATTGATAATGACGATGACGGAGAGAGTAAGTATCATGTTAAAATCTCAGCGAGCCGGGGATAGTGTGAGCCTGGTATGAGTAGCAGATTACTGAAAATCACTCCCCAGTTGCAAAGCCCAAAGATGTGGTGGGAACCCGTCCTGTAAGCTGAGCCGGTATCCACCGTTATAAGGATAATGTATGGAAGTCCTATGGACTGAGTACGTGAATAAGGTGGTTATGACAGCAGAAGCTCTCATCCTTTTCGGATGTGGGCTATTTTTTATAGAATGGAGGATAAATCCTCCAAAATTTACTCATTGAAATTTTAACTTTATAGAATGGAGGATAAATCCTCCATAACCTACTCATTGAAATTTTAGTATTATAGAATGGAGGATTTGTATGTACGATAAGGTATTTACTGACTTGAACTTTGTCGATCGCGAGAAGAAGGTTTTAGAGTTTTGGAAAGAGAAGAATATTTTTAAGGAAAGCATCGAGGAGAGGAAGGATGGAGAGACCTTCACGTTCTATGATGGACCTCCGACTGCAAATGGAAAGCCACACATCGGCCATGTGTTAACGAGGGTTATTAAGGATATTATCCCCAGATACCGGACGATGAAGGGGTATAAGGTTCTTAGAAAAGCCGGCTGGGATACACATGGGCTTCCTGTTGAGCTAGAAGTTGAAAAGATGCTCGGAATTAACGGCAAGGAGCAGATAGAGGAATATGGTCTTGAACCATTTATTCAGAAATGTAAGGAAAGTGTGTGGAAGTATAAGGGAATGTGGGAGGATTTTTCAGGAACTGTAGGTTTCTGGGCAGACATGGAGAATCCCTATGTTACCTATCATAATGAATATATTGAATCGGAATGGTGGTCATTAAAGCAAATCTGGGATAAGGGATTGCTATATAAGGGCTTTAAGATAGTGCCATATTGCCCCAGATGTGGGACACCGTTGTCTAGCCATGAGGTAGCGCAGGGGTATAAGGACGTTAAGGAAAAATCGGTTATCGCTAAATTTAGACTGAAAGGGACCAAGGATGAATATATATTAGCTTGGACAACTACACCTTGGACACTTCCCTCTAATGTGGCATTATGTGTGAACCCGAAGGAAACCTATGTGAAGGTTAAGGTTTCTGTGGATGAAAAGGGAAATGTGATAGGAAAGGAAACCTGCGATTGTGGTCATGACCATGCTCAAAAAGAACAAACTGTGGCAGGTACTGAAAAGTATATCCTTGCTGAAGCACTTCTAAATGTTCTAGAAGGTGATTATGAAGTAGAAGAGACCTACGTTGGTAAGGATCTCGAGTATATGGAATATGAGCCTCTTTTCGATTATGCTGAGCCAGATAGGAAGGCATACTATGTTACTTGCGATAATTACGTAACCTTATCAGATGGTACGGGTGTAGTTCATATCGCTCCGGCCTTTGGTGAGGATGATAATCGTATTGGAAAGCTGTATGATTTGCCGTTTGTTCAGTTAATTGACCCGAAGGGTGAGTTTAAACCCGAGGCCACTGACTTTGCAGGTATGTTCTGCAAGGCGGCGGATGAACCGATTATGAAATTACTGGCTGTTAAAGGCCTACTATTTAAAGTACTCAAGTTTGAACACAGCTATCCGTTCTGTTGGCGTTGTGATACTCCGCTTATTTACTATGCTAGAGAATCCTGGTTTATCAAGATGACTGCAGTAAAAGAGGATATGATCAAAAATAACAATACCATCAACTGGATGCCGGAAAGTATCGGTCAGGGACGCTTTGGCGATTGGTTGAAGAACCTGCAGGATTGGGGCCTATCCAGAGACCGTTACTGGGGAACACCGCTACCGATTTGGGAGTGTGAGGACGGCCATCGTCATTGCATCGGAAGTATTGAAGAGTTAAAAGCCATGTCAGATAATTGCCCTGAGGATATAGAGCTTCATAGACCATTTATTGATGCGGTTACGATTAAATGCCCAGAATGTGGCAAGGAAATGACCCGTGTTAAGCCGGTTATAGACTGCTGGTATGATTCGGGCTCCATGCCCTTTGCACAATGGCATTACCCATTTGAAAATAAGGAGCTGTTCGAGGACAATTTCCCGGCAGACTTTATCAGTGAAGCGGTGGACCAGACTAGAGGATGGTTTTATTCCCTGCTTGCTATCTCAACTTTGATATTTGACACTAGCTCCTTTAAGAACTGTATCGTCCTTGGTCATGTACAGGATGAGAACGGTCAGAAGATGTCCAAATCAAAGGGAAATGCTGTAGATCCTTTTGACGCACTGAATAAGCATGGTGCAGATGCAATCCGCTGGTATTTCTATGTTAACTCCGCTCTGTGGTTACCGAACCGTTTCCATGATGGTGCTGTAACAGAGGGTCAGAGAAAATTCATGGGTACCCTGTGGAACACTTACGCTTTCTTTGTGCTATATGCCAATATTGATCAATTTGATGCAACAAAGTATGATTTGGAATATGATAAACTGCCGGTTATGGATAAATGGTTATTATCTAAGCTGAACACACTTATTAAGGCAGTGGATGAACACCTAGACAACTATAGAATTACTGAGGGAGCTAGGATGCTTTCCGATTTTGTGGATGAGATTTCTAATTGGTATGTAAGAAGGAGTAGAGAACGTTTCTGGGCGAAGGGAATGCCACAGGATAAGATTAACGCCTATATGACTCTATATACTGCACTCGTTCAGGTAGCTAAGGTTGCAGCTCCGTTTATACCGTTTATGACTGAGGATATCTATCAGAATCTGGTAGTAAATATTGATAAAACTGCACCAAAGAGTATTCATCTCTGCGATTATCCTACCTATGATGAAAATCATATTGATGAAGAGCTTGAGACGGACATGGAAGAGGTTCTGGAGGTGGTTGTACTTGGCCGTGCGTGCAGAAATGTAGCTAATATCAAGAATCGCCAGCCTATTGGTGTGATGTATGTGAAAGCAGAGCAAAGACTTTCTGAATTCTATACAGATATTATAGCAGAAGAATTAAATGTAAAAGCGGTACAGTTTACAGAGGATGTCAGAGCCTTTACCTCTTATAATTTTAAACCTCAGCTTAAGACCCTAGGGCCGAAGTTCGGCAAACAGATTGGGGCAATCCGTTCCATACTTGCTGAGCTTAACGGCAATGTAGCTATGGATGAGATTAACTCAACAGGTGGGTTAAGAATTACTCTTAATGGAGAGGAGGCTGTTCTTGACAAGGAAGATTTATTGATCGAGACAGCACAAGCCGAGGGCTTTGTATCTGATTCCGATCGTGGCATCACGGTGGTTCTGGATACGAACCTGACCGCAGAACTACTAGAGGAAGGCTTCGTTAGAGAAATAATCAGCAAGATACAGACCATGCGTAAGGATGCGGGTTTTGAGGTTATGGATCATATCCGCGTATCTATGAGTGGTAACGATAAGATCAAAGCAATCATTGAGCGAAATACGGATGAGATTAAGTCCGAGGTTTTGGCAGATTTGTTGTTATTAGATCATTCACAAGGCTTTACAAAGGAATGGAATCTAAACGGCGAGGACGTTGAGCTCGGTGTAGAGAAACTATCAAGATAGTAAATATATTATAGAAACGCTAAAAAGTTAAGTCAGAAAAAGGTTAATACACCTATTAATTCTGACTTAACTTTTTTGAGTTAGTCGAGACACTCAAAGGGCTTTCACACCCGAATCATAATATTGTTATTTGTCTTTTTACTTAAATTAATTTATGTTTCGTACTTCAAATTAATTTATGTTTAGTTTACATTTGGCATATATTATTATATAATAAATATGTAATTTACTAATATGATAAGAATAGTGATATAGATGAAGGGATGGGATTTCATGAAGCTTATATATGTTATAGTCCGTAATATTGATAGTGGCGATGTGACCCAGGCTTTAAATAAAAAGGGTTTCTACGTAACCAAGATGGCTTCGACTGGCGGATTCTTACGGGAAGGTAATACTACCCTAATGATTGGTACAGACGAGGATAAGGTGGAGATAGTTATCGATATCGTGAAGATCACCTGTGGTCCGAGTAAGCAGATTATCTCTAATCCAGTAGGTTTTGGTGAATATGCTGCATCAAATGTAGTTGTCAATGTCGGTGGTGCGACGATATTTGTCATGGATATTGACCGTTATGAGAAGATCTGATCACTTCTAAATAAACTTTGTTGGAGTAATAAGTATTTAGTGAGCTGATGACCACCCCCATAATAATATTGGGGGTGATTTTTATGTTGCCAGGCGGGTTTAAAATTAGTCTCATTATTAGTTTGATGCAGAAACCAGATAATGGTATAATGCATTAATAATGTGAACTGCGAAATAGTGTACACTGTTTTATGGATAGGACAGGGGGGGGACCCAAATGGATAGTGCTTTTAAGGCAATACTTCCGAGTGATTTAGTAAATATACTTCTTCGAGGAGATGTGAAGAAGGAAGAGTTACTATATGGAGCAAGATTCGATATGGACAAGAACAGCCGATATATGGACGGTTATGTGATATTGACCAGGAATGAACTGATAGTAGCTATACTGCCATATCAAGAAAATATCGTACGTTTTTTTGGGGGAAATCAGGACAACCGGATCAAGGAAAAAGAAAATGATGCAAGAGAGTGGAGTATTAATACCTACCCGATTGCAGCGATAAAATCGCTAGAAGTATCAATGCTTGTAAGCGGAGGCCTGCTATATGCAATGGTAATTAAGGAAAAAACAACTGCCTTGGAGCTGTACAGCCAAGAGCAGGCTATTTCCTTAGCGGCATTTACGAATTCCTGCATGAATGATATGAAACGATTGGTTAAGCTCTTTGTAAAGGTCAAGGAAGAGAAGAAACTGACCAAAGAGGATTTTGAAGATAAGAAACAAGAGGTGTGTTGCCCCAAATGTGGGACAAGATATCCCTATAAAGATAGAAGAATATGCCCAAAATGCATGGACAGGAGATCTATCTTCTTTCGGACCCTTTCATATTTTAAACCGCATAAGCTGAAGCTAATAATTATGATGCTGTGCTTCCTTGCAACTGCAACCTTGAATTTGGTGTGGCCGTATCTGAATGGCACCATACTTTATGATCGAGTGCTTGCTCGTGATGAGAAGTATCTGGAATTATTAGGTTTACCTGCGGGAAGGTTTGTGACGCTACTGGGAGCGGTGGTTTTAACCATGCTGCTAACCAGTCTTATTACACAGCTACTTGTCATGCTGCAGGGAGTGTTGACAGCAAAGATTGTTCCAGAGGTCGTTAAGGATATTAAATCTGGAGTGTTCCGATCAATGGGAAGACTTTCTGTCAGCTTTTACAGCAGGAGGCAGACAGGGGGCCTTATGACAAGGGTTTTGGATGATGCCGATCGTGTAACCGATTTTTATATCAATGGATTACCATATTTCTTTATTCATGTATTTACTATTCTCTTTATCAGTATCGTAATGTTTACCATGAACTGGTTGCTGGCATTGGCTTCTTTGGCCTTATTACCACTGCTTACATATGTTAGTATTCGCATGCTCCCCCGTCTCTGGAACCATTATGGACGACGTCATAGAGCGGCTAGAAGTATGAATGCGCAGATAAATGACAATATAACCGGAGCACGTGTGGTAAAAGCCTTTGGTCAAGAAGATAGCGAACAGCAGCGATTTGGTACTTATAATAACAGGGTAAAGCAGGCAGAACTGCATTTGGTTGCCTATGATAACCATTATAAAGCTCTCTACCATATAGTCCAAAACGTATCCTCCTATATTGTATTAGGCTTGGGCTCCGCTCTAGTTTTGAGCAAGACATCCTTGGAGCTTGGTGTTTTGGTAACCTTTATCGGTTACGTCGGTTTACTTAAACAGCCACTCGACTTTATGGCTGAGGTGTTTAGGTGGTGGACAGAGAGTATGAACTGTTCGCAGCGTATTTTTGAGATAGTAGATGCGGTTCCTGAAATCCAGGAAAGCTATACACCAAAGCGTCTCGAAGAAATGAAGGGTGAGATTACATTGAAGAATGTAACCTTCGGTTATGAAGCCCACAAGCCGGTGCTAAGGGATATTAGCTTCCAGGTGGAAGCTGGCAAGATGCTAGGTATCGTAGGGCGCTCAGGAGCAGGAAAATCCACATTGGTCAACCTAATATCTCGTCTTTATGATGTGGAGGAGGGTGAGATTCTGGTTGACGGAATAGACATTAGGGAATTGTCTTTTAAAGACCTGCATGACAACATAGCGATGGTATCACAGGAGACTTACATTTTCATGGGAACGATTGCACAGAACATCGCTTATGCAAGGCCATCGGCAAATAAGCAAGAAATTCTGCGTGCCGCAGTGCTGGCCAGTGCCCATGACTTTATCTGCAAGATGCCGGATGGATATGATACGATGATTGGTTCCTCCGGTCGAGAATTATCAGGCGGTGAGCGACAGCGGATATCCATCGCCAGAGCAATTCTAGCAGATTCCAAGATACTAATATTAGATGAGGCAACGGCATCCGTAGATACGGAGACAGAACAGGCCATCCAGAAATCTTTGGCTTACCTTGTGAAGGGACGGACAACCTTATCGATCGCCCATCGTCTGTCCACGTTAAAGGATGCGGACAGCCTGGTTGTCATTGACGAGGGAAGGCTCACAGAAGCAGGAACTCATCGGGAATTAATCAATCTTCAGGGGACTTATTATAAATTAATGCAGCTTCAGACGAAGGCCCTGGCACTCAGAGGCATAGAATGACATTATAGATTTGTGCAAAATACTTTTAATGTAATGGATAGAGAGGAAATCATTGATGTTCTCATAATGCAGATTATTAGGAAAGGCATGGTGGTTATTTTGGGAAGAAATACAGATTTAAATCCGGTAGAATTTGATGATACGCAGATGGAGGAGGAATCCGAAGAACTGCTCAAGCTCCGCCGAATTACTCTAGACAATGCTAAGTTTTCTCGGACTCCGGGAGGCTTTGTTTCCTTGGAATATGAAGGGAAGACCTACGATAGGGTTGGCGTATACCGTACATTTCCATTTACAGACCCAAATCATTATATATCCATCAGGGAGGCAGATGAAAAGGCCAGAGAAATAGGTGTTATAGAAGACCTATTGGTAGACCTTAGGGAGGACGAAGCCCAGATGCTTAATGAACAGATGGAGCTTAGATATTTTACACCGGTTATCATAAGAATCAATGACATTAAGGAAGAATATGGATATGCTTACTTTAACGTAACGACCAATGTAGGGGACAGTAAATTTACGATACAGATGAACGGGGGAGCGGTGGTTCACCTTTCAGAGAATCGGATTCTGATCATGGATTTGGACGCTAACCGCTTTGAAATCCCGGATATCAACAAGCTGACCGCAAATGAATTGAAGAAACTTGATTTATTTATTTAATAGAAGATTGCGCACTATGAAATAAAAGCCCTACGGCTAGTGAACGAAGTTTGCTTCAAAAGTTTCAACAAGCTGACACTTTGTTCTATAATACCCAGGAGGTATGGTATAACATGAATCTGAACTATGATTTACCTGAGAAGGAAACCAAGCTTCTAGCACTGATGAAGCAGGAGGATATCTGGTATTGCTCTCCCTATGATATCGGGGAGGGAAGGTGCCTATGTGATGCCGGATATGTCGTTATCACGAATCAGAGGCTAGTAGTTATGAACACGGAAGGTATTAAAAGGAATATAAGATTAAAAGATTGCGAGAGAATTCACTGTGAAGCGATGGTCGATAATGGAATTCTTACGGTTAGAACGAAAGGTTACGATGAAATTATTGCAAGATTCTCCATGAAGCATGTATCCCGATTCTCATATATAGCCCGTGGAGCAGAGCTATTGGCCAAGGGCGAGGAGATTGCTGTGGTCAGTAGGGAGAAGGAGAATTACTGTGGGAAATGCCACAGGGCATTACCGGGAACTACGACTTGCCCTCATTGTGATGGACACTTGGTTACATTAAAGAGATTTTGGAAGCTATGTGGAAGTTTTCAGCTTAGGCTGATAGCCATATCGATATTCATGATCTTGTCTTCTGCAATTACTCTATACATGCCTGAAATTCAGCAAAGATTCGTTGATAAGACTCTAGTCAACCGGGCAGGAAATTACTTAGATGTATGGGTTTTTGTAGGGAAGATGGCAGTCCTTACATCAGCACTTCTTGCAGTAAATCTGACCAGAAACTGGTGGTGTGCAACCCTTGGTGCCGGAATTAGTATGGACTTAAGAAGTAGAATGTATAAGAAGATTCAGATATTATCTCTATCCTTTATGCTTAAACGGAAGCCTGGAGATCTTATGAACCGAATATCCAGGGATACTGCACATATACGCAGGTTTATGGAGGATATCTTTAGTAATATGATATCCACTCTCGTAATTATGGTAGGAGCCTTTATAGGAATGATGATTATGAATCCATACATGACATTGGTCTCTACTGTATTTATCATTGTAGTATTTACTCTTAATATGGTTTTCCGAAAGAAGACCAGAAGGATGTTTCGTGCCCAGGGCCGTAAGGATGATATGATTAACTCAGCCTTACAGGATGTCATCTCAGGAATTCGAGTGGTTAAATCCTTTGGAAAAGAGAAGGAAGAAGCGGATATGTTCAACAATAAAGCGGAAGAGTTTGCTGTGATACAGAAACGAAATGAAGTGTTCTGGGCATATTTCTTTCCGTTTATAACCTTTATTATGGGAATCGGAACTTATTTTGCAACCTACTTTGGTGGAAACTTAGTTCTGCACGGGTCTATGTCTACGGGTGAGCTGATTCAGTTTATAACCTATACAGGAACACTTTATGGTCCTCTTGGATGGATGAATCGGCTTCCGAGAATGTTCCGACAGATGCTGACCTCCTTAGAAAGAATTTATGATGTTCTAGATGAAGAGCCAGATATTGCGGATATCGCTGAATCTAAGGAAATAGCAATTAGGGGAAAAATTGAATTCAATCATGTTAGCTTCGGATACAAGGCCTTTGAACCAGTGCTTACAGATATTAACCTAAGAGTAGAGCAGGGAGAGATGATTGGATTGGTTGGATCCTCGGGTACAGGAAAATCCACATTAATCAATCTTATTATGAGGCTCTATGATGTGGACCAAGGTGAAATACTGATTGACGGCATCAATATCCGCAGTATTAAGGCTGATTGCCTACATTCACAGCTAGGTGTAGTTCTACAGGAGACCTTTCTGTTTACCGGAACCATCCTAAACAATATTCGTTTTGCCAAACAAACAGCTACTATGGAGGAAGTTATCCGTGCGGCTAAGTCGGCAAATGCTCATGATTTTATAGTAAAAATGCCTGATGGATATAATACTTATGTAGGAGAGCATGGTTATACCGTGTCTGGCGGAGAGCGGCAGCGTATCGCCATAGCAAGGGCAATCTTAAATAATCCCAAGCTCTTAATCTTAGATGAAGCAACCTCAAGCCTGGATACGGAGAGTGAATACCTAATTCAGCAAGCACTTAATAGATTAAGGGAAGGAAGAACAACCTTTGCTATTGCACACAGGCTATCAACCTTACGGGAAGCAAACCGTCTAGTTGTCATCGATGGACATAGAATTGTCGAGGTTGGAACTCACAATGAACTGTTGGAGAAGAGAGGTATCTACTATAAACTTGTAACGGCACAACTGGAGATGCAGAAGGTAGAAGCATAGATGCCCATTTCCAAATCTGAAATATTTGTGAAATGATGTTTTTTACTTTCCTTTTGCGCTGAAATATGATATAACCAACTATAGCACTTTATTATTATGTCCTGGAGAGATGTATTTGTATCTGGGCTTGAAAGAGGAAGGAATAAGAAGATGAAGAAGAAATTAGCACTATTAGTTATAGGCATGTGCATTTTATTATTAGCAGGGGGATGCAATACCAAGGACAAATTAGAGGGAAAAAGTACAGATTTGTCTCCTACACCAGCGGTTACTGATGATACTGATGCAAAGGATGATACAGACACAACTGATAATGAAGATACCACAGATAATACTGGTATAGTAGATGGAAGTACACCTGCAGTAACACCTGCAGTAACACCTGAGGTTAATGAAGTTGTCAGAGAAGAAGTAAAGCTTGAGGATTATATTAAGTTAGGCCAGTATAAAGGTATTGAAGTTTCCGTTGAAAAGATTGAGGTCACACAGGATGATATAGATGTTAAAACTCAACTTAGTTTGCAGGAGGGCGGTGCTACACTTACCGAGGTTACTGGAAGAAAAGTTAAAATTGGTGATACGGTTAATATCGATTACGAAGGCCTGAAGGATGGAGTGGCTTTTGAAGGTGGAACTGCTCCTGGTGCTAATCTTCTTATAGGCTCAGGTTCATTTATTCCTGGATTTGAAGAGAAGATAATTGGTGCTAATATTGGAGATAAGTTAGATGTAGATGTTACTTTCCCTGAGAATTATAATAATGAAGAATTGAAGGGACAGCCAGTTGTATTCAAGGTTACCGTAAATAAGATTCAAGAGTATGAAGTAACTGAGGAATTTGTGACAGCGAATACGGATTATGATACAGTAGACGCATATAAGGCTAGCATAAATGAGAACCTCATTGCTCTTAGCGAAGAGAGTATGAAGACTCAAAAGGCAGCAAGCGTATATAATAAGGTAATAACGAACTCAGAAATCACATCCTTGCCTCAGAATCTATTGGATTATTATGAGCGTGACCTTAAAGTATTCTATACGAATTATGCAATATCTTACCAAGTGGATCTTCCCACAATCCTATCAGCATTTGGTATGACAGAGGAAACTTTTAATGAAGAGGCAATAGCATATGCTGATGCCATGGCTACTAGAGACTTGGTTCTGGGATCAATCATTAAGGCGGAAAACCTAGTTTTGACCGAGGAAGAATTTAGTGAACAGATAGATATTTATACTGAAGAATACGGCTATTCAAGTAAAGAAGAGTTTCTTAAGAATGCAAACGAAGCACTTCTTAGAGAGGACATGTTATATCAAAAGGCCAAGGATTATATTGTAGCTGAATCTATAGAACTATAGAATTCGATGGAAGTGTGAAGGATTAGTAAATCTTTCACTTTACGCAACAAAGCGTGCGTAGGAACGAGAAAAAATGATTAAAGATTTTTTACCTATATGTAATAAAGATATGGTACAGAGGGGATGGACGCAATGCGACTTTGTCTTCGTGACAGGGGATGCTTATGTGGACCATCCTTCTTTTGGACCAGCAATCTTAAGTAGATTGCTTGAAAGTAACGGATACAAGGTTGGAATCATAGCACAGCCGGATTGGAAGGACAGTAACAGTATCACCATACTTGGTGAACCGAGGCTGGGCTTTTTGGTTAGCAGCGGAAATATGGATTCTATGGTCAACCATTATTCAGTGGCCAAAAGGCGGAGACAGACGGATGCTTATTCCCCTGGCGGACAGATGGGATTGAGACCTGACCATGCAACAGTAGTCTACAGTAATCTCATTCGAACTAAGTATAAGGAAGCGCCGATTATTATTGGTGGTATTGAAGCAAGTCTTCGAAGACTTGCCCATTATGATTACTGGAGCGATAGAGTGAAACGGTCGATTCTGTTGGATTCCCAGGCAGATTTGGTATCCTATGGGATGGGTGAGCATTCTATCGTTGAGATTGCCGATGCATTAAACAGTGGACTTGCCATAAAAGATATTACATTCATAAATGGTACTGTCTTTAAAACGGACAGTATGGAATCGGTTTATGATGCCATAGAGCTTCCAGATTATAAGAGTGTATCTGAGAATAAAAGGGAATTTGCGAAGAGCTTTAACATTCAATATACGAATACGGACCCGTTCTCAGGAAGGCGCCTCGTCGAACGATATAAGGATAAGGAATTTGTAGTGCAGAATCCACCTTCGAAGCCTTTGACTCAGACTGAGATGGATAGGGTATATGCTCTACCATATATGAGAGATTACCATCCTTCATATGAGAAGGCTGGGGGCATTCCCGCCATACTGGAAGTAAAATTCAGTCTGGTCAGCAACCGTGGTTGCTTTGGCGGATGTAATTACTGTGCATTGACCTTCCATCAGGGAAGGATTCTTCAGACAAGAAGCCATGAATCGATTCTATCAGAGGCAAATCAGCTAGTATGGGATAAGGATTTCAAGGGATATATCCATGATGTCGGAGGTCCGACTGCGAATTTCAGGAGCGTTGCATGTGATAAGCAGCTGACTAAGGGAGCCTGTATGAATAAGCAGTGTCTCTGGCCACAGCCCTGCAAGAATCTGAAGATAGACCATACGGACTACCTGAAATTACTTCGTAAGCTAAGGGAGATTCCTAAGGTGAAGAAGGTCTTTATTCGTTCTGGTCTCCGTTATGATTATCTGGTTAAGGATAAGGATGACACCTTTTTTAAAGAGCTATGTGAGCACCATATTAGTGGGCAGCTGAAAGTAGCGCCTGAGCATATCAGTGACAAGGTTCTGGAACTTATGGGTAAGCCAGAAAATTCTGTTTATGAGGAATTTAAAGAGAAATACAATAAAATAAATAATAAGTTAGGTATGAAACAGTATATAGTACCATATCTGATTTCCTCACACCCGGGTTCTAGTCTGAAGGAAGCAATAGAATTGGCAGAATACCTTCGAGATCTGGGTTATATGCCGGAACAGGTGCAGGATTTCTA
>DATESP010000204.1:0-8482 GCA_035270645.1 Mobilitalea sp.
GTTCCATACTGCTTAAGCTTAAAAAACTTTTCCATAATACTCTCCTTTAAAATTTTATTATATTGAAAGAGAAATATATATCATTCCTCTAAAAATATTCCAACACAGTACTTTTATTCAAGTATGCAACGGCATACTTGCGCGCCGATTTCGTTCGAGCTTTGCTCGAAATAATTCCAATGAGTTAGCTGCTCCAGCAGACAATCTCATTACAAAATCGTGGGCATCCGTCAGAGGCTTTTATCGAAGTCGGAGATTAATTCCGACTTCGACAAAGACCTTCGCTCCTAAACATTGTGGCTTAAGCCTGTCCATATTTAGGAGCGTTTATTGACTATAGCAAATATAATGTCAGTAATAATTGATACTTATATTCTACCAAATACTATAATTAATTACAATTCATCTACTTATTAATTAATCTAATCATATTCATTAATAATATATATGACGAAATCGTATAGTTATTAGGATCAATTAATTATCGTTCTCCTCTTCCTTCGCATTCTCCTCAATTACCTTCTGTTGTATATCGGAGGGTGCTTGCTCATAGCGTGAAAATTCATATGAGAAATCGCCAATACCGCCGGTCATGGAACGAAGATCAGTGGAATAGCCATATAATTCAGACAGAGGAATATCAGCAATGATTTCTTGCTTTCCAGCTATCGGATTCATTCCGAGCACTCTGCCACGTCTCTTATTAAGGTCTCCCATAATATCACCGGTAAACTTGTCCGGAACGAGAACCTTTAGTGATACAATCGGCTCTAAAAGTACCGGAGATGCTTCCATAAAGCCCTGCTTGAAGGCTAAGACAGTTGCCATCTTAAATGCCATTTCAGAGGAATCAACAGGGTGGTAGGAACCATCAACAAGGGTAGCCTTTAAGCCAACAACAGGATATCCTGCAACAGGCCCCTTTACAACACTGTCTATTATACCTTTTTCAACTGCAGGGAAGTAGTTTCTAGGTACAGAACCACCAAATACCTTCTCTTCGAATACATATGCTTTCTCTAAATCTCCAGAGGGTTCAAATTCAATAAGAACATCACCATATTGACCATGTCCACCGGACTGTTTCTTGTGTCTACCACGAACACTGACCTTCTTACGGATCGTCTCGCGATATGGAACCCTTGGTTTCATAACTTCTATTTCGACTTTATACTTAGAAATCAGCTTACATACGGTTACATCTAGCTGCTGATCACCAATTCCATATAACAGCGTCTGTCTGTTTTCCTTATCATTTACCATCTTTAGGGTAAGATCCTCATCCATCAGCTTACCGAGTGCCTGTGATACCTTATCATCATCGCCCTTATTCTTTGTCTTGAATCTCTGATAAGTGAAGGGTGTGGATACTGTGATACGGTCATAAACGATCGGGACTGCCTTTGTAGACAAAGTATCACCAGTTACAGTTGCAGATAGTTTTCCGAGTGCACCGATATCACCGGCATGGAGCTCTGGCACCTCCATCTGCTCTTTACCCCTTAAAACATAGATTCTGTTAACCTTCTCCTCTGTATCCCTGTCAACATTATAGACAGCTATATCTGAATTTAATATACCAGTACAAACCTTAAATAAGGAGAATTTACCGATGAATGGATCTGCAATTGTCTTAAATACCCTGGCTGTAAAGGGCTTCTTCTCATCATAATCTGCAACTACAATATCGCCAGTCTTCGCATTTTTACCTTCCAGACTCTTCTGGGTAGGATTCGGAAAATACTTTTCGATTGCCTGTAGCAGCATAGTAGTCCCCTGTGCATATAAACCGGAACCCATAAGTACAGGAACTACTGTACCATCTATTACATTATTTCTAAGTGCTTGGGAAATCTCCTGCTGAGTAAATTCTTCTCCATTAAAATATCTATCCATATATTCTTCACTAGTCTCTGCAACAGCTTCCATTAATGTTTCTCTGAACTTAGAAAGATTTTCCATAGTATAATCTGGAATATCACATTCCATATATTCACTTGCCGTAGTAAATCTTCTACCGGCCATCTTAACAACATTAACAAATCCGACGAATTTCTCATTTTCCCTTATCGGAACATGTAAGGGAGCAATCTTCTTACCAAAAAGTGATGTTAAATGTTCAATTACCTCACGGAAACTGGCATTGTCATCATCCATGTCAGTTACAAAGAATATTCTTGGAAGGTTATGCTTCTCGCAATACTCCCAAGCCTTTAGGGTTCCTACTTCTACTCCTGCTTTAGCAGAAACTACGATTACTGCTGCCTCTGCTGCTTGCAAAGCTTCTTCAACTTCACCGACGAAGTCAAAATAACCAGGTGTATCCAGGAAATTAATCTTGACGTCCTCAAATATAATAGGTACTACTGTTGTACTAATGGAGAATAATCTCTTCTGTTCTTCCTTATCGTAATCACTGATCGTATTTCCCTCTTCAACTTTTCCCTGACGTTTGGTAATTCCAGTTGTGTACGCCATGGCTTCGACTAAAGTAGTCTTGCCACAGCTACCGTGGCCTAACAAAACAACATTGCGAATCTTTTCCGAAGTGTAAACATTCATATTGATTTCCTCCTATACATGATATAGTAAGTAGTAGAGTGTTACATGAACATATTATCAGTACTTGCGTCGGTTTGGTTTGAACTTTTCTCGAAATAATACTAATCAGTTATATGTTCATTACCCAAAAATACCTCTGTGTATATTTTACTAGAGTAAGGTCGTATTTACAATAGTTTTATGTAAATATTAACAAAGATATTTCTTTTACACTTTAAACCGTAACACTTCAACGCAATAGAGTATTGACAACGTTTAATATTAAGGTTATACTTTACTAAACTTTTAAAGGAGGCAAATTCATGATTATAGTAATGAAGCCAAAAGCAAAACCAGAATCCATACAAACCATTATAAATATCATAGAGGGTAAAGGTCTATATGCCCATACTTCAACTGGTACCGAGGTTACAATCATTGGTGTTGTAGGAGATAAAACTAGACTTCAGGATCAAAATCTAGAAATATTTGAAGATGTAGACAAGATTGTTGCAGTTACCGAGAGCTATAAACTAGCTAATCGCAAATTCCACCCTGAACCGACCATCGTCAAGGTTGGCAATGTTAGCATCGGTGGTGATACTCTTGTCATAATGTCCGGTCCTTGTGCCATAGAAAGTAAGGAGCAGCTCTTAGCCACCGCCCATGCAATCAAGAAAGCCGGAGCTCAGATTCTCCGTGGCGGCGCATATAAACCAAGAACCTCCCCTTATGCCTTCCAGGGATTAGAGGAGGAAGGATTGAAATTCATGAAGGAAGCCAGAGAAGAGACCGGACTTCCTGTAATCTGTGAGGTAACCAGCTTAACCGCAATTGAAACTGCTGTGAAATACGTAGATATGCTTCAGATTGGCGCAAGAAATATGCAGAACTTCTACCTATTAAAAGAAGCAGGTAAAGCCGGTATACCGGTATTACTAAAACGTGGCCTATCAGCGACGATAGATGAATGGCTAAATGCTTCCGAATATATTATCGCAGAGGGCAACCCAAATGTTGTACTCTGTGAACGTGGAATTCGTACCTTTGAGACAGCTACCAGAAACACATTAGATATCAGTGCTGTCCCTGTCATTAAAGAAAAGAGTCACCTTCCGATTATCGTAGACCCGAGTCATGCAACTGGTGTTAGGACCTACGTAAAACCTCTGTCCAAGTGTGCAATTGCAGTCGGTGCGGATGGTCTTATGATTGAGACTCACCCAAATCCCTCCTGTGCGTTATCCGATGGCCCACAATCATTAACCTTTGAACAATTTGAGGAATTAACAAGGGAGCTTCGCCCCTTTGCTGCACTGATGGGTAAAACTCTGTAATTAATTCGGGTGTTAAAAGCCAATTCTACGATATGGTTCGTCAATTTGCACAATTTAATTTACAAGTCGTGATGCAAAACATAGTTCATTCGCAACACGCTTTCGCTTGGATGAAGTACGTAGTGGTGCATAAGACCCTAAAACACAGGGTCTAAGCACCAACGACTTCGTACAGTTGCTCATCAAACTATATTCCGCATCACTTAGATATATAGACAGTGAATGTGCAAATTGACGAAGTCAAGATGTTCGAAGGGCTTATAACACCCGAAATATAATTGCCATTTAAGAATAATAAGTAGGAGGTTTTTATGGGAGAAATGGAAAGTGACTTTAGAGGCATTCATAAGATAGGTTTTATTGGATTTGGACTGATTGGCGGTTCTATAGCCCGTGCGTTAAAGAAGGCTAATCGAAATCTATATCTATGTGCCTATGATTACCATACGGATTCTCCAAGCGCTGATCTTGTGGCCGCCCTATCCGATACAGTCCTAGACTCTGTCTACAGCACCCTTGAAGACTGCATCCCTGACTGTGATTTGTTGTTTCTGTGTGCCCCGGTACTTACCAATATTGAGTATATGAAACAACTAAAGCCCTTAATAAAGCCCTCCTGCATCATTACCGACGTAGGTAGTGTAAAGGGCAATATCCATCTCGCCGCATTAGAGCTTGGACTTGAGGAACATTTTATCGGAGGTCATCCTATGACTGGCTCTGAGAAAACAGGTTATATGAATTCCTATGCGATGCTCCTGGAAAATGCTTATTATATTCTAACTCCTTCAGATATGACCCCGAAGGATAAGCTGGCCGCTCTTTATAGTCTGGTGGAAGATATGGGATCCATCCCGATTATTCTGGATGCAACTGAACACGATGAAATCACTGCGACAATTAGTCATGTTCCTCACCTTATTGCTGCCCAGCTAGTCAATCTGGTCCGCGATTCCGGCCCAATATCAGAGAAGATGAGTGCTCTTGCTGCCGGTGGCTTTAAAGACATTACCCGAATAGCCTCCTCTTCACCTGTCATGTGGCAGGATATCAGCTTAACCAATGCACCGGGTATCAAGCGTTCCCTAGACCGCTATATCGAATCCTTACACAAGGTATCAGAAGCCCTGGCTGACAAGGACGGGGATTATCTCTACCATATCTTTGATACCGCCGGAGAATACCGTAGCTCCATCCCGAATAAATCCATCGGTCTGATGAAGAAGTTCTTCGAAATCTTCCTCGATATTACCGATGAGGCCGGTGCAATCGCAACCATTGCTACTCTACTAGCAAGTAATCAGATTAGTATTAAGAATATCGGGATTATTCATAACCGAGAATTTGAAGAGGGTGTATTAAGGATTGAATTCTATGATGAGAAGGCAGAGGAGAATGCTGCCGTTCTCTTAAAGAAAAATAATTACCGTATTTATGAAAGATAAATCATAAAATAATATTTTATTTATGACAGATAGGAGAATCTCATGCCAAATCTTAAAACAAGGCCATTAAAAGGAATCATAACTGTTCCAGGGGATAAATCCATCTCCCACCGTGCAGTTATGTTTGGAGCATTAGCTAAAGGTACTACCGAGGTAACAAACTTTCTTCAAGGCGAGGACTGTCTGTCCACAATCCACTGCTTCAAGCAACTAGGCATTGAAATTAAGAATGACCCCTCGCAGGATACGGTTACGATATATGGAAAGGGTCTTCATGGTCTGACCAGACCAGATCATATCCTAGATGTCGGCAATAGTGGAACTACTATGAGACTACTATCCGGCATCCTAAGTGGTCAGAGCTTTGACTCTTCCTTAACCGGGGATGCTTCCATCCAAAAGCGCCCCATGGGACGAATTATGGCTCCCTTAAAGCTGATGGGTGCAGATATCCGCAGTGAGAAGGAGAACGACTGCGCTCCTCTGATGATTAACAATATATCCAACGTTGCCTCCAAAGCAACTACTACCCGCATTAAGGGCATTCATTATCCTTCTCCGGTTTCTTCTGCCCAGGTAAAGTCCTGTGTCTTACTTGCCGGTCTATATGCCGAGGGTGAAACCTCCGTAACCGAACCGTTCCTGTCCAGAAACCATACTGAACTGATGCTTTCCGAATTTGGTGCAACCATAAAATCCGATGGGACTACTGTTACTATATTGCCGGAGCCATATTTAGCCGGAAGAAAAATAGCGGTTCCGGGTGACATCTCTTCTGCTGCTTATCTTATAGTAGCTGCGTTGATAGTTCCTAACTCCGAGCTGATTATAAGAAATGTCGGTATCAACCCAACCCGTGATGGTCTCCTTACTATCTGCCGTAATATGGGTGCAAATATAGCCTTAGAAAATGTAACCTTTAGTGGTGGTGAGCCGGTAGCTGATATCCACGTCCGTTACAGCGAGCTTATAGGAACTGAGATTGGTGGGGGTATTATCCCTACACTGATTGATGAGATCCCAGTGCTAGCCGTTCTTGCCTGCTTTGCGAAGGGTCGTACTGTCATAAAGGATGCCCAGGAATTAAAGGTTAAGGAATCGAATCGCATTGACATTATGGTAAAAAACCTATCTCTTATGCGTGCAGATATAACCGCTACCGAGGATGGTATGATTATAAACGGTGGCAAACCACTTCACGGTGCCGTCATCGAAACCATGTCCGATCACCGAATTGCGATGTCCTTTGCCATAGCAGGTCTTATGTCTGAAGGTGAAACCGTAATTTTAAACCCTGAATGTGTCGACATCTCATTCCCTGGATTTTATACAAATCTGTTAAAGCTTCAGATCTAATATAATAAATGCACCCTACCCCATTTATTAAGACTTTTTTCACAAAAGACCGCATTCGCTGCGGTCTTTTGTGATGTGAATAGTATTCAAATATCCTACTTTTAAACTGAATACTTAATGTTTACGTTATTATCGAATAATATACTATCTTATTTCTTGTAGTAGCTCTCCTGCGGTCCGATGAAGCTTTCCAGCAGTTTGCCGCCACATTCTATAATAATTCTTTGTAATACGAACCCAGCATCTACCATATAGATACGAAGTGTATGAATCTGACTATCCGATAATTCATGTGAGGTCTTGGATACTCTGCCGTTAAACATTACTCCGGTATTCCATACTACTCCACCGCCAACCGGGGTCGTCTTCTTAAAGGTATCCACCGTCTTAGGTTTCTCACCGTCAACTTCAAGAGCGAACTTCATTCCGGTCTCAGGTGACAGATTATTGGTAGGTGCACTATAGGTATAGACATTAATGCTTCCCTTAGCCTCCGTAACAAACAGGTATTCCAGATAAGGTGCGTTCTTACCGGGTTTCTTAGCAGGAATACTCGTAGGAAATACCTTCATCGAGGAAAGTGTACGGCCATAATCATCGATTACCTTCCAGGCTCCTTCGCCAAAATCGACTACGTCAACATAATGCTCTGCTTCTATTGCAATAATACCCTGGGTATCCACAAAGGTCATTGTAGGAAGGTTCTCCACAGAATGCTGCACCGCCCTTACATTTACCACAACCGTATTACCTGAGCCTGTGATTGTAATAGCTCCATCAAATTCCTTCTTACCTTGAAGCTTACTCCAGTCAACGCATATATTAATCCGGCTATCCTCAAGAGTATTACTTACCAAGGTTCCTGTAACATAAGGAGCTGACTCAGCCTCAAGCTTCATAGTAATCCAGGGTTGTTCGGTGCTTAAGGTCGCCTGTAGCGGCGTATCTCCACCGTTGCCGATTACTATGGTATGAACCTCATTTCCGATATTCGTGAAGTTAGGAAGCGCAGCAGTGCCAGTCTTATATACTTCCATGTCATTTGGTACTGCAACGAGCATTCTGGTTCCCATCTTGGTCGTAATCATCTTCAGCGCAGGCATTATATTAACCTCTGCAGAACGCCAATTGGTCTGTCCGATATGTCCTTGCGTCATCATTCCAAACCATTTACCACCTGCCAGGGTCTGGTTATAGTGATCTGACATGAGAAGGTCCTTAACAAAGCTGTCATTAACTACCCTTGCACAGCGGTTTGCCATATTCCTACCCTGCTTGGCATACAGCAGGTTCTTCTCTGTATATATGTGGAACCGGTATATCAGATAAGAAGCCTTGGCCGGATATAATACAAGCTGATAGAAGGAATCCTTCTTATTCTTTGGTAATTTTGCGTAGATATCCTCTGCCAGGTTTGCGATCTTCTCGTACTCCGCTAGTATCCTGTCTGCTTCCTCATAATGAACGGGATGAAGGGTATCCGGGAATATATTCTCCGGTTTTCTAATTCCATTGATCTTCGTATATCCTCTAAGCACCTCTGCCGTATCCTTGGCAAACTTCTTACCGAATTCCTTCTTCGCCCAAAGATATGTGTATTCCTCTACTTTATTCCTTTGTCCCCATTTTTCGATGTCATACGCAAGATCTAGGAAATACTCAATAGGGAATTCCATCGGCTTTAGGTCACCGACGTTGACAATCCATATCTTATCTACACCATATTCATAAGCCATGGTCATCTGTTCCCAGGTCTTCTGTAGCGGCATATTGTTAATCCATTTATGAGAGAAAGGTCCACCT
>DATESP010000205.1:0-2024 GCA_035270645.1 Mobilitalea sp.
ATTCAGAATTTGTACTAGAACTCGACACTGTAATCATGTCACTTGGGACTAGCCCAAATCCATTGATTTCTTCTACAACAAAGGGACTTGAAACCAACAAATATAAATGCATCGTTGCTGATGAGCAGACTGGGCAGACCTCAAGGGATGGGGTATTTGCTGGTGGCGACGCAGTTACTGGAGCCGCTACTGTAATTCTTGCTATGGGAGCGGGCAAAGCAGCAGCTAAAGGAATTGATGAATATCTTATGTCAAAAGCTAAATAAATAAGTACACCAAAGAAACACGTTCATTTATGTGGGATGTGTCCGGATACCTATTGGAGGAAACATGGGGAATATTGGATCAGAACAGATCATGGGGGTCTTACTTACTACAGCAGCAGTTGTAGTGTTGTTATTGCTGGTTATTTTGCTAGTTAGGATACGACATTTAAGACGAGCAGAGGCGCTTTCAAAAGCTGACAACAGTAAATTAAAAGACAGTTACCGTGAATTGGAGACACTATATGAGGCAGCACTCGCATCCCTTAGTAAGCTAGACATCAAATATGATGAGCTTTATAGGAACCGTGATAATATGAAAAAGCTTGCGTATACGGATTATCTAACCGAATTACCAAATAGGACGGCTTTTACGGAAATGCTCGACAGTGTAATGCTGACAGTAAGAAGTGAAGAGATTATTGGTGTCATGGAGATTGACCTAGATAATTTTAAGAATATTAACGATACATTGGGGCATTCATATGGCGATGAATTGTTGATTGATGTTACATACCGACTGAAGCAGGTTTTGGATGAGAATGATTACTTGGCTAGAATCGGTGGTGATGAATTTATTATACTTACCCAAAACTTAGAGGATATGGTTTCTTATGAAGAGAAGATTAGAAAAGTAAGGACAGTATTCAGCTATCCATTTATACTAACTACGAAGGAATACTTCGTTACAGTTAGTATCGGGGTAGCATTTGCACCAAAGGATGGTAAGACATCACAAATAATAATAAAAAATGTTGACTCCGCCATGTATGTAGCTAAAGCTAATGGAAAGAATACATATGCCTACTTTGACTATACCTTTAACCAAAAGCTGACTGAGAAGATTGAAACTCAATCTGAGCTGCGAAAAGCAATTGAGAAGGAAGAATTTGTCCTGTTTTATCAGGCACAGATGAATCTGGAGACTAAGAGGGTAGTAGGTTTTGAGGCATTAATACGCTGGAACCATCCAACAAGAGGATTAATGAATCCGGATGAATTCATCTATCTGGCAGAGGAGACTGGGCTGATTGTTCCAATTGGTAAATGGGTTCTTCTTACTGCTTGCAAACAGCTTAAGACCTGGTCCGATGAGGGTTACCACGACATATGTATGTCGGTTAATCTGTCGGCTAGGCAGTTCAAGGATAAGGATTTTGTAAAGCTGGTTTATGATATGATCGAGTTGACAGGAATCGATTCCAACAGACTAGAGCTAGAGATAACAGAGACAATAGCACTTGACGATATGGATTATACGATTGCTACCATTCAGGAATTGCGGAAAATAGGTGTAAACTTCTCTCTTGATGATTTTGGAACTGGTTATTCATCTATGAATTATCTGAAACGTCTTCCAGTTACCAACCTGAAGATTGATAAGAGTTTTCTTGAAACCGTAATGGAAGACAGTAGTGACCAGAAGATCGTCCAAACCATAATAACTCTTGCTAGAAATCTAGATTTGTTTGTTATAGCTGAAGGTGTGGAACGTAGTGACCAGGAACTATTTTTAAAGGAATCAAATTGCAACATGGCTCAGGGATTCTTATATAGTAAACCGGTACCGAAGGATATGGCAGATAAATTCTTGAAGAAGCAGGTAGTTTTGTAACGAAAACGGGCTTGATAGGAAAGATAATTATGAAGAGAAGCAACTGGATATTTATATTTGTAGGAATGCAGGGAGTCCTTTATAGTGCATTTCTTGCTCTCGATATTACTGGAACAGGTATCAGCCTATCGAACAGAATAAAATTT
>DATESP010000206.1:0-11001 GCA_035270645.1 Mobilitalea sp.
AATGCTTCAAGTAAGCTTATTACTTGCCATAGGTATGATATTACCGTTTTTTACAGCACAAGTTCCAAGTGTGGGAAGTAAATTGCTTCCTATGCATATACCGGTTCTTCTTGCTGGGATTATATGTGGATGGCAATATGGATTATTTATTGGATTTGTGCTGCCACTACTCAGAAGTACTATATTTGGTATGCCACCATTGTTTCCGATTGCTATTGCCATGGCCTTTGAGATGGCTATGTATGGTGCAGTAATAGGAATATTGTATAGAATATTTCCAAAGAAGAGCATCTATATTTACATATCACTTATAATCTCAATGATTGCAGGAAGAATAGTCTGGGGAAGTGTGTCCATGTTTTTGTTTGGCTTAAATGGTTCTACCTTTACCTGGAAGCTTTTTGTTGCCGGCGCCTTGGTTAATGCACTTCCAGGAATATTAATACAGATTATTATCATTCCAATACTGGTTGTAGCCTTAAAAAAGGTGAACTTAATTGAGAATTAGTAATATGCTTGTTACTGTTCACTCGTAAGTCAACGCGAGGTGTTTTACGTAAGTAAAACCCGAGAACTTCATGCGCCAAAGTGCTCTTTTTGCACTTTGTGTGCATAATTGTTGCTGTGAACGAGGTACGAGTGAATAGTAACATATGCTTTATCTATATAAATCATATTTTTTAAATCTGTTTGTATTATTTTAATATTTATACTATAATAGATTTAAGCAATTTTTGTCGATATAACATATAAGACATAAGGCAGATTACGACGAGGAGGAATAGGCATGGAGAAGGATTTATTACTCAGTGAAGAGAAAAGAGATATTGAAATCCTAGAGTTTATTGCAGCTGGCAATCGCTATGGTATTGATATTACAGATGTCAAGGAAATTCTACCGGTTGAATGCCACCTAACCAAGATTCCAAATTCACATCCATATATTGAAGGAATCATAATGCCACGAGATTTTCTGATTCCAATTGTAGATATTGCAAAGAGTTTAAAGTTAACTACTAATAATAAAAGTGAACATATGATGATTATTGTATCTAGCATTAAGAACTTGAATATTGCTTTTCAAGTAGATGATGTTCTTGGAATGCATAGAACAAATACCGAGAAAGTGACAAAACCAGGTAAAAAACTGAGTACAGCTGTGAAGGAAGTAGTAACAGGTGTCCTTAACGTTGAAAGCAGGAAGCTTGAGATAATTGAATTTCGCAGTATAATCGCTGCTATTAATCCGAATATCAATTTAGGGTAACCCTTAATTATTTTACAGTTTCATCTAAAGATGAATAATGGACGGTGTTAAATGGCCAAGTGTAAATCATGTAAAACAGATATACCCGAGGGAATAGAATATTGTAAAGACTGCCTTGATAAGAGAACTGAAAAAACAAATGAATCTTATCTAGACAGTCTATTAAATTCTGTTAAAAATAATCCGACGGATGTTAGTAGTAATTATAAGAAGAATGCGGCCAGTAAAACGCAGAATACAGTCGAAAAGATACAGTCTGAGAATGATGATAGTCCTATGGACATCGATATTAATGACTTGATTGACTTTGACGATTTTAATATAAATGATGATCTTGATGACCATATTGTTATTGGCGATGAAGAACTATTTGGAAAAGAGCAAGAGGAGCCGGATACAAAGAATCAGGAGTTTGATCTTACTCGGGATGATTCGGAAGATATGAGTGATAACGATCCGGTACGGAATGAGCCTGAGCCTAATATTGATCTTGAATTTTTAAATAGTTCAGGTATGCAGGATGAAGAGGATAGCTATGATATGCAGGGTGAATATGACTCCTCTATTGATGATATGTTAAATGAACTTGATATGCCAGGTAGCGGAAGTGATTTGGAGGATTTATATAAGGCTGAATCACAAGATGAGGATGTTCCTGAAGAACATATTAATTCTGATGAAGATGATTTCTTGAGTTTACTAAGTCAGCTAAGTACTGATGACCCTGCTACCGCAGATGTTCAAGCAATCAGTGACCTATTAAGCGGGAAGGCTGTAACGATATCGGATGATTATGAAGACATGCCAGTTGATGTCGGTGATGTGTTTTCTGATGCCTTAACTGCAGTATCATCTTTACAGGATTCCGATTTAAAGCCAAAGAAGCAGAAGAAAAGTAAGAAGGGTAAGAAGAGTAAGAAGAGTAAGAAGAAAGCTACTAAGGCGGCAAAGGAGAAAGAAGAGCCTGCGGAAGAAAAAGGCATGATGCAGAAGCTGTTTGGCAATATTGCAGATGATAAGACGAAGAAGAAATCTATAGATTCGGATATTGCAATTACCAGCGAGACTTCCGGTAAAAAAAATAAGAAGTCGAAGAAGAAGGGAAAGATAGACAAGAACCAAGAAGTTGATGAGCTTGGAGAGAATGCTAAAATCCCTAAAGAAAAGAAAGAGAAAATTAAGAAGGTAAAAAAGAATAAGAACGACATCATACAGGTAATAGATGATTTTGAAGAAGAAGAGGGACGCATTAACCGACTTGGAGCAGTTATCGTATTTGCTTTTTTGGGGCTTATGGTTCTGTTACTTCTACTAGGTACCAGTATATTTTCATATACCTTAAGCGTAAAGAATGCAAAGAATTATTTTGAGCGAAAGAAATATACCCAGGCATATAATGAAATCTATGGCATGGACATAAAGGATGAAGATCTAGAAATCTATGAAAAGATAGTGACTGTTATGTTTGTAAACAAACAATTGAACTCATACAATAATTATTTTGCAATGGAAAAATATCCTGAGGCCTTGGATTCCCTACTTAAAGGATTAAGCAGGTATGACAAATATATAAAATTGGCAACTATGCTGGGTATTGAAACTGACTTGAATTATGTAAGGGGTCAGATAATGGCAGAACTTAATAATGTGTTTGATCTCAGCGAAGAAACTGCAGTTGCGATTATAAGCAGTGAGAGCCAGTTGGAATATAGTGTGGCTGTATATGATATAGCATTAGAAAACATAAAATATTAAGTAATAGTTCAATACTTTACAATTACATTTGTAGTTTCTTTATCATTTATATGAGAGTCCAGGAATGAGGTAAATATGATTGCCATTATTGATTATGATGCTGGAAATTTAAAAAGTGTTGAGAAAGCCTTACTTCACCTTGGCGAGGAGCCTGTAATTACTAGAGACAGGGACTTAATACTAAGTGCAGATAAAGTAATTCTTCCCGGCGTTGGAGCCTTTGGTGTAGCCATGGATAAGCTAAAGCATTATCAGCTGGTAGAGGTCGTAAGAGAAATTGCCGCAGCAAATACCCCACTATTAGGCATTTGTTTAGGACTTCAGCTCTTATTCGAAGGAAGCGAGGAAGCAGAAGGAGTAGAGGGCTTGTCTATATTAAAGGGTAAAATACTCCGTATACCTGATACACCGGGATTAAAGATTCCTCATATGGGTTGGAATTCTCTGACTATTCGGTCGGATGCAAGACTTTTTGTGGGAATACCGGAACAGTCCTATGTATACTTCGTTCATTCATACTACCTGAAGGCAGCAGAGGATAGTATCGTAGCTGCTACCACCGAGTACAGTACAACCATTCATGCTTCGGTTGAGAAGGACAATATCTTTGCTTGCCAGTTCCATCCTGAGAAAAGTGGGGATATTGGATTGAAGATTTTAAAGAATTTCATTGAACTTTAATTATACTATAAAAGCCTCCTTTAGGGGCTTTTGTAACATATTAGTGCCTGCATATAACTTGCTAGGTACACTTGTATGAGCATAGGAGAGAGAAATGTATACAAAAAGAATTATCCCATGCCTGGATGTTCACAATGGACGGGTAGTGAAGGGAATCAATTTTGTTAATCTTAGGGATGCGGGAGATCCGGTTGAGGTCGCCTCTGCGTATGATAAGGCTGGAGCAGATGAGCTTGTATTCTTAGATATTACAGCATCCTCTGATGACAGGACAATTAAGCTTGATATGGTACGGAGAGTTGCAGAGACAGTATTTATACCTTTCACTGTAGGTGGTGGAATCAGGACAGTGGAGGATTTTAAGCAGATACTTCGGGAGGGCGCTGATAAGATTGCAGTGAACACAGCCGCTATCTTAAATCCAACTTTAATCAGTGAGGCTGCAGACAAATTTGGAAGCCAGTGTGTAGTACTAGCTATTGATGCCAAGCGTAGAGAAGATGGCTCCGGCTGGAACATCTATAAGGACGGTGGTCGCGTGGATATGGGCATAGATTCTGTTGAATGGGCCATGAAGGCATGCGAACTGGGTGCAGGGGAGATTCTGCTTACCAGTATGGATTGCGATGGAACAAAAGATGGATATGACTTAGAGCTTACTAGAACTATTTCAGAGAATGTATCTGTTCCGGTCATTGCCTCAGGTGGAGCAGGAACGATGGAGCATTTTTATAATGCCATGACAGAAGGAAAAGCGGATGCAGTTCTCGCTGCTTCATTATTCCACTATAAAGAGATGGAGATTTTGGAACTTAAGAGATATCTCAGCGATAGGGGAATCAGTGTAAGAATGTAATGAGGCTTTAATCAGATTTTGTGATGGCATAAAATGCCACAATGGAGGTAGAATTGTTATTACCACAAGATATATCGTCTTCATGGAAAGAATTTTTATCAAAGGATATATTAGATAAATTACATGATATTGAAATTAGAATTGGATATGATTATACACCTGTCATAGATAAAATAATGAGATTTTTATCTGTTGACTTAGATAAAGCATCTGTATGTATTATTGGTCAGGATGTTTATTATCAGCCGGGTGTTGCAACCGGTAGGGCCTTTGAAGTTAATGACCTTTATTCCTGGAATTCTAAATTTAGGCAAGTTTCATTGAAAAATATACTTAGGTTAATTCATAAATCTTATAGAGGTATTACAGATTATGAAGAGATAAAGAAATATTCTGATATTCTAAATGAAATAGAGAACGGTAGTTTTCCTATCTTAACGCCTGATAAATGGTTTGATTCTTTAGAAGAACAGGGTGTAATTTTCTTGAATTCAAGCTTAACATGTATGATTAATAAACCAAATAGTCATAAAGATGTTTGGAAAGATTTCTCTATACAACTAATTAATTATATGTCATTAAAAAGACCAGATCTTATTTGGTTTTTATGGGGCAACGAGGCAATATCCAAGAGACAATATATTCCAAATGGAATATTTTTTGAAAGTAGGCACCCGATGCTATGTTCAAGAACATATGATAATGATTTCCTTAAGTCATCCTGTTTTAAGGAGACTATGAATATTATCAATTGGTTGGGATAAGCTTGGTTTAACAAACAATAGAAGGGGATTTGGCCACAATTGCCAAATCCCCTTAATTATATATCTTTATTGCACAAGTTATTTATTCATGTTTTTTAACGAAGTTGACAGCATCAGCTTAATCCTATTTAGCTGATTCACCTCACTGGCACCGGGATCGTAGTCAATGGCTACAATATTAGCTTCCGGATGCTGTCTGCGTAATTCCTTGATGACACCCTTACCGACGATATGATTAGGAAGGCAGGCGAAGGGCTGGGTACATACGATGTTCTTCACACCGGAGTGAATCAATTCTAGCATCTCACCGGTTAAAAACCATCCTTCACCAGTCTGGTTACCGGTAGATACGATTGGTTCAGCATAAGCTGCCAGCTTACTAATGTGTACAGGGGGAGTAAAGCGTTTGCTCTTGGTTAAGCTTTTCTTGGCCTGCTTACGAAGTAGCTCTAAGGACCAGATAACCAGGTTGCCGATTCTTGCGCTTTTCTTGCTTTTTCCTAAATATTCAGCTTTAAAATTATTGTTATATGAGCTGTACATAAAGAAATCTAAAAGATCAGGTACGACTGCTTCCGCACCCTCTGATTCCAACAGTTCTACTAGATGGTTGTTAGCGGAGGGTAGGAATTTAACTAGAATCTCACCTACGACACCGACTTTCGGCTTAACTAGATCCTCATGTAATGGAAGATTGTCAAAGTCATTGATAATACCTCTGATATTTTTCTTATACTCTCTCCATTTACCTTTTATCAGACTCTTGCAGCAGATATCACGCCATTTCTCATGAAGGGCATTAGCCGAACCAGGGACCTTTTCATAAGGGCGCGTCTTATATAATACTCTCATGAAGACATCTCCATAGACAAGAGCCTCCATTGCATTAATTAATAGCCTGGGAGTAATCTTAAGTCCGGGATTTTTCTCCAGCCCAGAGGCACTTAAGGAAATAACCGGTATCTGTGACATATCAGCCTTTTCAAGCGCTCTACGAATAAAGCCGATGTAATTAGTAGCACGGCATCCGCCACCAGTCTGGGTTATCATAATGGCAACTTTATTTAGATCATATTTACCAGAAAGAAGAGCCTCCATTATCTGTCCTACAACCATTAGGGAGGGGAAGCAGGCATCATTATTCACATATTGTAGTCCTACATCCACTGAACCTCGGTTATCATTCGGTAGTACCACGACATTGTAGCCACCACTTTGTAGTGCAGGTTCCAACAGGTCGAAGTGGATTGGTGACATCTGAGGAGCCAGAATGGTATAGGTATCCTTCATTTCTTCTGTAAAGATTGCCCTATGGTGGGCAGAAGAGGTCAGGTGTGGTTTAATATGTCTTGTTTCTCTCTCTCTTACTGCGGAGAGTAGGGAACGTACACGGATTCTGGCAGCACCTAGATTATTAACCTCATCTATTTTTAGTACGGTATATATTTTACCTGATTTTGTCAATATATCATTGACCTGGTCTGTAGTAACAGCATCAAGACCACAACCAAAGGAATTTAGTTGAATTAATTCCAGGTTTGGCTGAGTGCGAACGAAGGAAGCTGCAGCATATAGCCTGGAGTGGTACATCCATTGATCTATGACGATAGCCGGACGATCGATTACACCTAAGTGTGATACGGAATCCTCGGTTAATACAGCCACTCCGTAGGAATTAATTAGTTCAGGAATTCCATGATGGATTTCCGGGTCGATATGGTAAGGACGGCCGGCAAGTACGATTCCCTTTCTTCCAGAAGCCTTAAGGTAAGCTAAGGTCTCTTCACCCTTCTTACTGATATCCTTTCTGGCATTTTCAAGCTCCTTCCAGGCGGCATTAAAAGCGAATCGGATTTCTTCTAAAGTAATACCCGCCTTTGAAGCAAATAGATCTTCTAAACGTTTGCTTAGTATTTCAGGAGTTTCAAAGGACATAAATGGATTCTCAAATACAACCGAAGGATCCTTAAGTTCCTCAACATTATTTTTGATATTCTCCGGATAGGAGGTAACAATAGGACAATTGTAGTGGTTATTAGCACCCTCCACTTCATTACGTTCAAAGGGGATGCTTGGATAGAATATATAATTAATTCCCTGGTCAAGAAGCCATTTGATATGCCCGTGAACAAGCTTAGCAGGGTAACATTCTGATTCACTAGGGATGGATTCTATACCAAGCTCATATATCTTATGGCTGGAGGTTGGTGATAGGACAACACGGTAGCCAAGCAGGGTAAAGAAAGTATGCCAAAATGGATAATTCTCATACAAATTAAGAACTCTCGGTATTCCAACAACACCACGAGTTGCTTCCTCCTCAGATAAGTTGGGATAATTGAAGTAGCGTTCCAGCTTATAATCGAACAGATTTGGAATGTTTTCTACGTTCTTTTCCTTACCTAAACCTCGCTCACAACGATTACCAGATACAAACTGTCTACCTCCGGTAAATTTGTTGACTGTCAATACGCAATTGTTCGTACATCTCTTGCAACGTGCCAGAGTGGATTCAAATCGCAGCTCATTAATCTTCTCAATATCAAGCATAGAGCTTTCTTCGCCCTCATAATGATCACGGGCTATTAATGCTGCACCGAAGGCCCCCATGATACCTGCGATATCAGGACGGACTGCTGTACAACCGGAGATCTTTTCAAAGCTTCGAAGTACCGCATCATTATAGAAGGTACCACCCTGTACGACCATCTTTTTACCGAGGTCCTTTGGATTGGTGATCTTGATTACTTTATATAATGCATTCTTGATTACGGAATAAGCAAGACCTGCTGAAATGTCGGCTACGGTTGCGCCTTCCTTCTGTGCCTGCTTTACCTTGGAATTCATAAATACAGTACATCTAGTACCTAGATCAATCGGATTCTTCGCATAAAGCGCAACCTTAGCGAAATCCTCTACTTCGTAATTTAAGGACTTGGCAAAGGTCTCAATAAAGGAGCCACAGCCAGAGGAGCAGGCTTCATTTAATAATACATTATCAACTGTTTGATTCTTAATCTTGATACATTTCATATCCTGTCCGCCTATGTCCAGGATACAATCCACTTCCGGCTCAAAGAAAGCAGCGGCATGGTAATGTGCAACAGTCTCGACTTCACCTTCATCTAAGACAAGAGCAGCCTTAATCAATGCTTCTCCATAACCGGTGGAGCAGGAACGGACGATTTGAACTTTATCTGGTAGGAGTTCATAGATTTCTTTGATGGATTTTAACGCGGTCTTTAGTGGGCTACCATTGTTATTACTATAGAAGGAATATAATAGAGAGCCGTCCTCACCGACGAGTGCTACCTTGGTGGTGGTGGAACCTGCATCGATTCCGAGATAACAGTTACCCTCATATTCACTTAAGCTTGCTTTTTTAACAGTATGTACAGAGTGGCTGTCAAGGAATTCATTATATTCTGCTTCATCCTTAAACAAGGGTTCCATACGATGAACCTCAAAGTCCATCTTTATCCCATGGGAGAGTTTATCATATAAAGAGGTGAAGTCTGTACTGATTTCTTGATTTGCGTTCATTCCAGCACCGACAGCAGCAAAGAGATGGGAATGGTCAGGAGCAATAACCTGTTCTTCTTTTAGGTGTAAGGTCCTAATAAATGCAGACTTCAATTCATCCAGAAAATGAAGTGGACCGCCTAGGAAAGCTACATTTCCACGGATCGGCTTACCACAGGCCAGTCCGCTTATGGTCTGGTTCACTACTGCTTGAAAAATGGAAGCTGACAGATCGGGTTTGGTGGCACCTTCATTAATCAAAGGCTGTATATCAGATTTAGCAAATACACCGCATCTGGCCGCTATCGGATAAATTGCCTGATAGCTCTTGGCATATACATTGAGTCCGGCGGCATCGGTCTTAAGAAGGCTTGCCATCTGGTCAATAAAAGAACCTGTACCACCTGCGCAAATTCCATTCATACGCTGATCTATGCCATTTGTAAAATAAATAATTTTAGCATCCTCGCCCCCAAGCTCTATAGCAACATCTGTCTGCGGAGCATAATCCTGCAATGCAGTAGATACTGCGATTACCTCTTGTACAAAGGGTATGTCCATATGCTTTGAAATGGTCAAACCACCTGAACCAGTAATGACTGGAGAAACCGTAAGATTTCCCAGAGCTTCTCTCGCTTTCTTCATTAAGCTTGCAAGGGTTTCTTGTATATTGGCAAAATGTCGTTCATAATCTGAAAAGAGTATTTCATTCTTTTCATTCATTACGACAATTTTAACAGTTGTTGAACCAATATCGATACCTAACGTGTTATTCATAACTATCATATCAAATCTCCTCTATACCTATCTATATCTATATCTCGTAAAGTTTCAGTCATGAAAATGAACTTTCTATATTATACGATACATAACTCTTAAGTTCAACATTTTAATTGTCAGAAAATTTAAAGTACAAGTAAAATTAGTAAATAATGTATTGCCAGGTTTTTTTATATGAAAAGCCTGCCAATCGTCCCCATTTATTAAATCGCTGAATATAATATAATTAAGTAAGGCAGTTAATCTGATATGGATTAGAAGGAGAAATCATGTATTGCATTAACTATGTGATTAAAAAAGGGGATACTCTTTACGGGATTTCAAGACATTATAACATACCAGTAGAAGCAATCATCAATGCGAATCCATTTATTAATGTATATAATTTGGAGGTTGGAGAAGTACTATGCCTACCTGTAGGTGTCCCGCAGAATATGTATACAAACTTTACCACTTATTTGGTTGAAGCAGGAGACACCCTTGGAAGTATCATAGAGAGGAATGGAATGAATTTGGCGGACTTAATAGAATTGAATGACATGAATTCTATTTATCTAGAGCCAGGGACAATACTTCAGATTCCGATTATAGATGATAGCGAAGACGGCATTACTCTATAATTTTATACCGTTAACAAACTACGAATTATAGGTGTCAGACCTATTTTTTATGAGTCTGGCACCTATTGTTGTGCTCTTTGATTTTTGTTTGACAAAGGGGTTGTTACAACTTATAATAAGTTAGAACTCATGTCATAATTTGATAAATTCATATAAAGGAAGGTGGTAGGAATGGAAGCCGATCCTGGTAGATGTAGCCAGAAAACTAAAATTAATAAAATACTTACTGCAGATAGCAGCAGGTTTTCATTCGCTTTCTTATCTTTTGAAGGAATTACTACTCGAAAGGATTAAAATGTGATGACCGCTGCTATACTATAGCAGTGGAAAGGAGCATTTATGATTGATATTTTTAAGACAATCGATAGCAACCTACAGAGGCAGACAGAAATAACGGAGGGCTGCTGGATTGCGATGACGAATCCTTCTGCGACTGAATTGATGGAAATCGCTGAAAGAACTGAGATAGATATTAACCACTTAAGGGCGCCTTTGGATGATGAGGAGCGAGCTCGTATTGAGGTGGAGGATGACTACACTATAATAGTAGTGGATATTCCTACACTGGAGAAGAGAAATGATAAGGATCGCTATGTGACAATTCCACTTGGTATTATTGTAGCGAAGGAAATACTTATTACTGTATGCCTTGAGGAAACTCCAATCTTAAAAAGCTTTATGGATGGGCGTATTAGAGATTTCTATACCTTTAAGAAGACAAGGTTCATACTTCAGATTTTATATCGGAATGCATCT
>DATESP010000207.1:0-13898 GCA_035270645.1 Mobilitalea sp.
CGGAGACTACCCTCGCGGTGACTCTCCAATACTCGAACTGCTTCCTCCAGATCATCCTCCTTAACCGTAAAACTGATGTCCTTCGTCCCATCTCTGCCAACTGATTGCAAAATAATATCAACATTGACATCATGCCTAGCCAGATGATTAAATAATTTAAATGCCACTCCAGGCTGATCCTCTAGGCCTATTACTGCAATACGAGCTGCATTTTTATCAGATGCCACTCCGCTTACAAGCATTTTCTCCATTTTAACTACCTCCTTAACCATAGTACCTTCTGTGTTATTTAAGCTGGAACGAACAACTAAATGCACTCCGAACTTCTTAGCCATTTCTACTGAGCGGTTATGAAGTACTCCCGCACCTAAGGACGCCAACTCAAGCATCTCATCATAGGTTATTTCGTCCAGTTTTCTAGCTGTATTTACTATCCTTGGATCTGCGGTAAATACACCATCCACATCAGTATATATCTCACATGCATCTGCATGAAGCGCTGCTGCCAAAGCTACTGCCGTGGTATCGGAGCCTCCTCGACCGAGTGTGGTATAATCATCGGATATATTCACTCCTTGAAAACCGGTTACTATAACTATACGTTTATTTTCCAATTCATTCTGGATTCTCTCCGTATCAATTCTTTTAAGTCTTGCGTTGCCGTATACGGAGGTTGTGTGCATGGCTACCTGAAAAGCATTTAAAGATACTGCTGGTACTCCCAAGGCATCTAAAGCCATTGCCATTAGTGAAACCGATATCTGCTCTCCTGTTGTAAGTAGCATATCCAACTCCCTTTTTGAAGGAGTCGGGTTAATTTCCTTAGCCTGTGCCAACAGCACATCCGTCTGCTTTCCCATAGCTGATAGGACTATAACTACTTCGTTACCCTTACGGTAGTCCTCCATGCATCTTTTGGCAACATTAAATATTTTTTCTTTGTTGGCAACGGAAGTGCCACCGAATTTTTTAACTATAAGCATAGCTGCCTCCTGATGATGTTATTTTTCGAATAATCTATCAATAACAGTATATCCTTCACTGATAACATTGCCACTTAATCTCCCTTCAGCTTCATTATAATGCCAGGAATTATTCTGTTCACTTGTACTATCATATAAAAGATATGGAACCGGATCACTAGTGTGCGTCCTGCAGCTAATTGGAGTCGGATGATCTGGCATGACAAGCATTCGGTAATCTACCTCTGCCTTCTTCATCTCATCCATAACAAGCTTAATCACCCTCTGATCCAAAAATTCAATTGATTGAACCTTATTTGTTATGCTGCCCTGATGTCCCATCTCATCAGGAGCTTCCACATGAATATATACAAAATCATACTGATCCTCAAGTAAGACTTTTACTGCTGCTATGGCTTTTCCTTCGTAATTAGTATGAAGTGTCCCATTTGCTCCAGGTACCTCAATGACCTTCATGCCTGCTCCAATTGCAATTCCTTTTAGTAAGTCAACGGCAGAAATCATTGCACCTTTTTTATGGTTCTTTTCTTCGAAGGAAGTAAGTGACGGCCGAGTACCTGCCCCCCAAAACCATATAGAATTTGCTTTATTGAGCCCCTTTTTCTGTCTTTCTACATTAAGAGGATGGTCGTTTAAGATATCATAGCTCCTCTCCATCATCTCCTTTAGGGCTATATCCTCAGGCAGATATGTACCAATGACCCTTCCTAAGATATCATGAGGTTGTGACAAATCCACTACTTGACCCTTGTCCCAGATTGTCAGATGGCGGTAGCTGGTGCCTACATAAAATTTATAAATATCGTTTTCTAACTCAGCACGAACAGCATCAAGAAGAATCTTTGCATCTTCCGTTGAAATCTCACTGGAGCTGTGGTCAATAATCGTCTTTTCCCCATAGGGCTTATCATCATCGGATAAAGTTACGATATTACAGCGCAGTGCAATATCAGTTGTCTTCATGTCAACTCCAATGCTTAATGCCTCTAAGGGTGAACGCCCCGAATAATAAATCTTAGGATTATATCCGAGAACAGCCAGATTAGCGGTGTCACTTCCCGGCTTCATACCCTCCGGTATAGTATATGCAAGACCTAATTCCGATTTTCCTGCAAGAATATCCATCTGTGGTGTTGACGCTGCCATCAATGGTGTTTGGTTCTCCAGTTCTAAAAGTGGCTCATCTGCCATTCCGTCCCCAAGCACTACTATATATTTCATGTTCTTCGCATCCTTTCGTATAAACATAGATTTCATACCGCTTCAGGTCACAATCTAGAACCTGACTCTAATCACACTAAGAATTTCTCTTATCTCTTCACTCTTACTCTTCATTTCCTGCTCAGTTATGGATTCAGTTATAAAGGCATATTCATCCTTAATCCCTGCTGTTACTTCCTCAACAATACCAAATAAATCCTTAACCTTCTGCCTAAGTGCTGGGTTATCAGAAATTCGGAAGAAGAATCTATGTTTAACCTGATTAATATCGGTTAGCTCTAATTTCTTGCTGCTCCATATTGTCCAGATATTCTTTCCTATATGCTTAGCGGCATCTACTATATCTGCAACGACTGCGCTGGCTGTGGGGAGCTTCCCTGCTCCGCTGCCATAAAACATAACGTCACCAATTACATTACCACGGACAAATATACCATTGAAAACATCATTAACACTATATAACGGATGATTCGATTTAATCATAACCGGAGATACCATGGCATAGACGAATTCATCCTTATCTCTAATACTGGTCGCGAATAGTTTAATTCTGGCTCCAATCTCCTTCGCATACTTAATATCAACATCGGAAATTTTTGTTATACCTTCTGTATATATATCTTCAAAATCCACCTGCATCCCGAAAGCCAAGGAGGAGAGAATTGCTATCTTCCTGCAGGCATCATGTCCATCTACATCAGCAGAGGGATTGCGCTCAGCATAGCCCATACTCTGAGCATTCTTAAGAGCAGTATCAAAGTCTATTGCGTCATCGCTCATCTTTGACAGAATATAATTGGTGGTTCCGTTTAATATACCTGTAATCTCAACAATTTCATCCGCTGTCAGTGACTGGTTTAACGGCCTAATAATGGGTATTCCTCCTCCGACACTGGCTTCAAAGAGGAAGTTTAGATTCCTTTCCTTGGCTATGTCTAAGAGCTCTGCCCCATGTTTAGCGACTAATTCCTTATTGGAGGTGACCACACTCTTGCCCTTCATGAGTGCTTCCTTGACGAAGTCATATGCAGGTTTTATTCCACCCATTACTTCCACTACAATATTAACCTCGGGATCATTTAATATGGTATTAATATCATGAACCAGGATGTCCATCACCGGATCTCCTGGGAACTCCCTTAGATCTAAAACATACTTAATATTAATCTTTTCTCCCGCTCTCTTATCGATACTCTCACCATTGGTATTCAGTACCTCAACCACACCGGACCCAATCGTTCCATATCCTAGCACTGCGACATTTATCATTGTTCATCCTCCATTCATAGCTTAAATTCTCGTTGTAATTAATTATTTGAATAAAATATGTTAATTATGTCATTATTCTCGAGCTAATATCTTTACGTAATGAATACCTTCCATTACCTCAATTTCTCCGATTAAGGTGAAGGTACTATCCGTTTGCGGTAATATTTCAATGCTAAGGGATAATAAAGCAATTCCGTTAACAGGAATACTCTGATGTATTGTAAGAATATTGGCCTCACTCTTTGCTACCTGGTTTAGGACCTTAGATAGAAGACCCGGGCGATCATCCATCTGCAGAACAATGGTTATAGTCTTACCCCTAGTATTCTCATAAAATGGAAAGATATCATCTCGATATTTGTAAAATGAACTTCGGCTAATATCAACTGCATCGGTTGCCTCCTGTACAGTCATTACACGTTCCGAGTCCAACAGCCTCTTTGCTTCAACTACCTTAAGAAGGACCTCTGGTACTGCCTTCTTCTTAACAATAAAGTATTGTTCCCCGTTCATTCTCCTATACCTCCTGAGACACTCTATGCAAAACATCGGTTTGTTCAGTGCACTGTATGTATTACAAATACAACTGTCTTTCCAAGAAAGAAATCTTAACACATATTTATGCACATTGCAAGACCCTTTTGGCAGGATAAAGCCATAAATCTGCCGATTTGTAACATATGCTTTAATACAATACAATATTTATGAATTGTTTTGTATAAAAATAAATGACGCTGTGCTTTAGATTTAAACAAGTAAGAATTTCACTTGCGAAACATTTTTATTGAATAGGGCGAACTTTTCTGCTCAGCAAAAAGGCTGCCTTCATAAAAAGACAGCCTTACAAAAGCTCAAATTATTTTCTACCGTTAATATAAACAGTAGATTATTTCTTTTTAAATAATTTACGAGCACAATCCTGATCTTCCTCCGACAGTATGCCGTCATGATCCAAAAGCACAATCAAACGTCCGTCCACATTAGCAACCTGCTTAATATATCCGGTATTCTGACTTTGTACAATGGAGGGAATTCCATTTACCTGTTCCTGTTCAAGGTTCGTTATACCCTGCACCTGATCCACCTCATAAGCAATCTCCATATCATTGGAATTTGTAATAACCAGCCTTGTTTTACTGTTAGATGGAATCTCCTCAAGACCAAATTTACTTCTGAGGCTATATACAGGGATAACATCGCCACGTAAATTTATAGTTCCCTTGATATTTTTAGTGAGATTTGCAGCTGGTTCTATCACAATTAATTTTTCAATCGTCATAATATCTACAATATCAAGTCCGTATTCTTCTTCCCCTATAATAAATAATGCCTGCTTCGAGCTTAACATAGTTTCCTCCATTCTGCCGTTTTTAATGGCAAAAATATATTAAATTAGTATTTAAACATAGACTATATATCTTCCTGAGCGTCCCACTTTAAATATGCATTAATTAGTGGATCTAGATTACCATCCAGAACACTTTCCGCGTTACCTATTTCCTCGTTTGTTCTGTGGTCTTTAACCATTGTATATGGTTGAAGCACATAGGACCTGATCTGACTGCCCCAGCCTATTTCCTTGATTTCACCACGGATACCAGTTATCTTCTCCTGATTCTCCTGTTGCTTAATCAGATATAGCTTAGCCTTTAGCATTTGCATTGCTTTGTCCTTATTATAAAGCTGGGACCGTTCATTCTGACATTGTACCACGATATTTGTTGGTAAATGTGTGATACGTACAGCGGATGAGGTCTTATTAACGTTCTGACCGCCGGCTCCGCTTGAATGATAGGTGTCAACCCTAAGATCCTTATCATCAATTTCAATCCCGGTATCCTCTTCAATATCTGGCATAACATCACAGGAAACAAAGGAAGTTTGCCTTTTCCCGGCCGCATTAAAGGGGGATATCCGGACGAGACGGTGTACGCCTCTCTCGGATTTGAGATAACCGAAAGCATTCTCTCCGTTGATCTGTAGTGTCACAGATTTTAGTCCTGCCTCATCACCATCCAGAAAGTCTAATATCTCAGTAGTAAAGCCCTTCTTAACCGCCCATCTCTGGTACATCCGGCAGAGCATGTTAGCCCAGTCACAACTTTCCGTTCCACCTGCACCTGCGTGCAGCGTTAGGATGGCATCATATTTATCGTACTCCCCGGATAATAAGGTTTTAAGTCTCATCCCTTCCAGATCATTGATAAATAAATCCAATGCTTCTTCAATCTCAGGAAGCAGAGTCTCATCATTTTCTTCGTAGCCCATCTGAATTAAAGTCTGAACATCCTCATATCTTGTCTTAAGATGTGAATATTCCTCTATAACATCCTTTAGATTTTTCAGTTCCTTCATAAGCTCTTGAGCTTTATCTGTGTTGTCCCAAAATCCCGGCTGTTCCATCGTCTGGTTAATTTCTTCTACTCGCTGATTCTTTTTAGCGAGGTCAAAGTGAATCCCCCATCTCAGAAAGCGGTTTTTCATAGGTTCCCAGAGTATACTTGTATTGATCTAACGCAACCACTTAATCACCTCTTTTTTAGTATTATCATTATCTTTTATTTGACTATGCATTTCTTCCACAGCATTGTTTATACTTTCTACCACTTCCGCAAGGACAGAGATCATTTGGCATAACTTTTTTGCCCACCCTCTTAATTGGAGCATTAGCAACACTATCATCCCTATTGGTACCGGTAACCTTGGCAACCTGTTCCCTCTCGACCTTTTGCTCAATTCGGACATGCAACAATGCCTTCACTGTGTCTTCGCGAATTGCATCTATCATACTATCAAACATCTCAAATCCCTGGAACTTATATTCTACAATTGGCTGGCGTTGTCCATATGCTTGGAGACCAATTCCCTGACGCAGCTGATCCATATCATCAATATGGTCCATCCATTTACGGTCAATAACCTTAAGCAGGATAACACGCTCTACTTCTCTTAGATGTTCGATCTCAGTAAATTCAGCCTCTTTTGCCTCATACATCTTTACTGCATCTTCCTTCAACTGTTGAAGTAAATCGTTCCTCTTCTCAAATTTTGCCTTCTCCATGGTGATTTTAGTCTTTTCCATCGGAAGAATAGGTAGTAGCAAGCTGTCAAGCTCCTCCAAATTCCATTCCTCAACAAGCTGGTCTTCTCTAATACAAGTATTTACACTGTCCTCAACAGTTTCCATTATCATACGGTAAATGGTATCTCTCATGCTTTCGCCATCGAGAACTCTTCTTCTCTCCGCATAGATAATTTCTCTCTGCTCATTATTAACCTGGTCGTATTCCAGTAGATTCTTTCTGATACCGTAGTTATTACTTTCGATTCTCTTCTGAGCCTTTTCAATTGCATTGGAAAGCATTTTATGTTCAATCTGCTCCCCATCCGGCATACCTAGTGTGTTGAAAATGCTCATTAATCTTTCAGAGCCGAACAAACGCATCAAATCGTCTTGAAGTGAAATATAGAAACGAGATTCACCGGGGTCACCTTGTCTACCAGCACGACCACGCAGCTGATTATCTATACGTCTAGATTCATGACGTTCCGTGCCAATAATCTTTAGTCCACCGACTTCTTTGACACCCTCACCAAGCTTGATATCAGTACCACGGCCGGCCATATTGGTTGCAATGGTTACAGCACCATACTGACCAGCATCAGCAACAATTTCTGCCTCCAGCTCATGGAACTTTGCATTTAATACCTTATGGGGCACATTGCGTTTTTTAAGTAATGTACTAATTTCTTCAGATGCCTCAATGGTGATGGTACCAACCAGTACAGGCTGTCCCTTCTTATTAGATTTCTCAACTTCATCGATAATGGCATGTAATTTTTCTTTTCTTGTTTTATATACTGCGTCCTGCTGGTCAATACGTAATACAGGAACATTAGTCGGTACTTCTATAACATCCATTCCATAGATTTCCCTAAACTCCTGCTCTTCTGTCAGAGCAGTACCAGTCATACCGCTTTTCTTATTATACTTATTAAAGAAGTTCTGGAAGGTAATCGTAGCAAGGGTCTTACTTTCCCTCTTTACCTTGACATTTTCCTTTGCTTCAATTGCCTGATGTAAGCCGTCGCTGTAACGTCTGCCGGGCATAATTCGTCCTGTAAATTCATCAACAATCAACACCTCATCATCCTTGACAACATAATCCTTATCACGGAACATCAGATTATGAGCTCTCAAAGCAAGGATAACATTATGCTGGATCTCTAGGTTCTCAGGATCAGCCAAATTCTCTAGATTAAAGAATCGCTCAACTTTTCTAAGACCATCTGCAGTTAAGTGAACATTCTTCTCTTTCTCATTAACTACAAAATCGCCTTCTTCAGTAATCTCTTCCTTCATAAGGACAGCCATCTTTGTAAGCTCGCCACTTTCCTTACCCTTGGTTAGTTGTCTTGCAAGGATATCGCATACACGATACAGCTCCGTAGATTTACCGCTTTGTCCAGAAATAATCAGCGGAGTTCTTGCCTCATCAATTAATACAGAGTCAACCTCATCAATAATGGCATAATGTAGATTACCTTGAACCAACTGCTCCTTATAGATTACCATGTTATCTCTAAGGTAATCGAAACCGAGCTCGTTATTGGTAGCATAGGTGATATCACAGGAATAAGCTGCCCTTCGCTCATCCTTCTCCATACTATTAAGAATAACTCCAACTTTTAATCCTAAGAATTCATGAATTTGACCCATCCATTCCGAGTCACGCTTAGCCAAGTAATCATTTACGGTTACAATATGGACACCCTTTCCTTCGAGGGCGTTTAAATACGCTGGCAAGGTCGAGGTTAAGGTCTTACCTTCACCAGTACGCATCTCAGTAATTCTTCCCTGATGAAGAATTATACCACCAATTAACTGTACACGGAAATGTCTTTGTCCAATTGTTCTCTTCGCTGCTTCCCTAACAACAGCATATGCTTCTACCATTATATCATCTAAAGTTTCACCATTTTTCAGCCTGTTTTTAAACTCAGTGGTCTTTCCTTTTAGCTCATCGTCAGATAGTTTTTCATATTTTGGTTCTAATTCTTCTATCTTATCGACAATCGGTAACAAACGCTTCACTTCCCGCTCACTATGCGTCCCAAACACCTTATTAAGTAATCCCATTTTGCTTTCACTCCTATATACTGCATTCTCAGAATAATATTTCAACTTACATTGTAACATTTACATTGAGCTTATTCAACTTTTTTATTTTAGTGGCAATGTTTAGCTTATTTTGCGAGCGAGATAAGTCCCTCGTTTATACGTGGTGATGTTTGAGAGTTAAGGGCAAGTGATTACTTTTAGATGTTGAAACGGGGGCAGCCGAGAGCTTTGGTGTGGTTATTTGGGCGGTGTTTATGGACTAAGGGCAAGAGATTACTCTACTTCTCGACGTTTAATGGGGGCAGCCGAGAGCTTCGCTCTCGGGCTTTGGTGTGGTTATTTGGGCGGTGTTTAAGAACTAAGGGCAAGAGATTACTCTACTTCTCGCTGTTTAAACGGATTAAGCTCGATAGCTTCGCTCTCTCGCTTTGCGCTACGCTTATCAATAGAAAAAGAAGCGCTTATTCGTGCAAGCACGATAATCGCTTCTTTTCTATTGATTAATCCGTTTAACGTTAATATTCTGGCTCTATCAAGCCGTAGGTGTTGCCTTTTCTTTTATAGACTACGTTTACTTCGTCGGTCTGGGCGTTGCGGAATACGTAGAAGCTATGTCCTAATAGTTCCATCTGTACACAGGCTTCTTCTGCATCCATTGGCTTTATTGCAAACCTCTTCGTTTTGACAATTTGAACCGTGTCATCCTCATAATAATCATCATCCATAAATGCTTGATTAAAATTAGAAGCGGCCTGTTTATGGTCAATCAGCTTATTCTTGTATTTCCTTAACTGGCGCTCAATAATCTCTTCTACCAAATCGATGGAAACATACATATCATTACTAACCTGTTCGGCTCTGATAATATTTCCCTTTACTGGAATGGTAACTTCAATTTTCTGTCTTTCTTTTTCAACACTGAGTGTTACATGGATTTCCGTATCAGGAGTAAAGTATCGTTCCAGTTTACCGATTTTCTCATACACTGCTGTCTTTAAGCTTTCTGTTACATCAATATTCTTTCCACTGATAATATAACGCATAACGCTCAACTCCTTTTAACTTTCTTGTTAGCATTTATTTTCTATGCTAGCTTAATTATAGCATATGGCAGAAAAAGTGACAAGCTACTTTCATGGGCATTGGAAAAAGAATATATTTTCCTTATTGTAGATAACTACCATAATTATACATGCTTTTTATCTAATATCACATTATCTTTGTTATTTCCTCTATTTGTGATAAGTTTTTATCAATTTAAGCAGTATGTCTACTATTATCCGACAATTAGATTGTCAAGTAAGTATTAGTTTTTTGTTACGATTCTATGTCGATTTATCATAAGTTACAAAACGCATTTTCGTTATTGACACTGATTTTAGCATGCGACAAGAGTAGTTGATAAATGTGGATAATGTGGATAAACCAGTGTATAACTTCTTTTCATCCAAAAATAAGGCTTCCATCCTGTGGATAACTTTTTAACAACTGCAAAAATTGCAAATTATTATTTACATTTAATGGGTGTTGGATTGCATGTTTTGTGCAATTTGTACATATCCACCTTTGTCAATAGGACTTTATGACATTATTGACAGCGTAATCTTCATAACAAATTTTGCAAATTAAATCAATTTACAAGAATTTATGAAAGTTACCACCTTTTAATGAATTATCATTCTACAAAGATCTCTAAATCAAAAAACTATTGTAGATTTATTATCATACAAATGATAATTAACCCCAATAGTCTCTTATATAATACAAAGCTATGCGATTGCCTTATTCACTATATACCTTTAGCTTTTTCATATTTATCCACTTTATCGGCCAGAAAGGGTGCAAGCCCGACAAATTCAGCACCATATATTCGTTGATTCTTCTCAATAGGAGTGCTCCTCACAATCTGAATAACAACGCGGAAATAATCATTATTGCCAAAATCTATCAGACCTCTAAAATAGTAGTCTACCGGCAAATCTGCCTCGCTGATAAATCCTATGCCACTCCTTGATACATCAAAAACAGAGATGTAAGCACCTATATTTGTAATAACAACATTGTCCTGTTTAAAAACCTCATCCACTTCCAAACGAAGTTCAATCGGAAGTCTTTTATATCGTCTTCTCTTAAAACTCGATTTACCTTCCATTCTAACCTCCATCGCAAACAGATAACATCATTTTACTAATTACTAATATACTATATCTAACAATTCTATATATATTTTACCACGCTTTATATATATTTCCAATACCATCTTTTTTGCAAAACAAACTACCCCTTTTTACAAAGCATATTTTGTCTTTTTTGAAAACTAACTACATCTTTTTACAAGCATATTCTGTCTTTTTTGAAAAGGAACTACCTCTTTTTACAAAACATATTTAGTCTTTTTTGAAAACGAACTACCTATTAATAAGCTAACTTCGTCTTTTTTTACAAGCAAATTACGTTTTTTGCAGAGCATCTTTATTAAATAGAGATATCCTATACAAAAAAGGCTATTCTTAGGTGGTTGCTTCCAATGAACATGTTCAATGGATCTTTACCTAAGAATAACCTCTTAATTATATCATACATTTTTTTTATGAATCAAGCTTTACGGATACTTGCGCTTGAGTTAACTCTATTAATAAACGATTCTTCTTATTTTAACGATATTTCTGTAGTTATACTTAGATATAATAATGCCCTGTCGGGAATTAGCAGCATGCACAATCTTGTCATCACCTATGTACATTGCTACATGGTTCACAGTTCTACTATTGTTCGCATAGAAGATTAAATCTCCTGGCTTACGTTCGCTGATATCAATTGTCTTTCCTGCTGTCCTCGCCTGTTGATAGGATGTCCTATCAAGACTGTAACCAAAATCCTTATAAATCCTCCATACAAAGCCAGAGCAATCTGCTCCACCTGTCAGACTCTCACCACCCCATTGATAGGAGTAGCCTACAAACTTCTTGGCATATGTAATAATATCATTTCGTAATGATGATAGGTCACCGGACTGCTGTGTAGAAGGTTTACTTACTTGCTCATCTTTTTTGTCTTCCTTCTTATTATCCTTCGCAGCTTGAGCAGCTTTCCGTTCCGCTTCCTCTTCCGCTTTCCTACGTGCTTCCTCTTCTTGTTGTTTCTGCTTTCTTTCAGCTTCTGCTCGTTCAGCTTCCTGCTGCTCCCTAAGGATTCGGTTCTCTTCTTCTATCGAGATAGCTTCTTTAAAATCAATTTTGATGTCCAAATATTGCTTATTTGCAAAGCCAGTGAAGTCATTGCCCTGATCATCAGCACCTAACAGAATCTCTGCCCACTCATCATACTCTTTAATAACAATATATGTTTCACCCAAAGGTATTAACTCCAAGGTCTTGGTATCTTCACTTGCGCTTTGTTCCTCGCGGACTCTTAAAGTCTGTGTTTTAATGACGGTAGCATACTTCGTAGCAAACTTCTCAGCCATTATCTCGGCATCCTTACCGGTCGCAAGATAGTTTGATGCTATATAGCCTTCAACATCACCAGATTTAATCTTTACCCAATCGCCCTCTAGCCATTCCAAGATATCTGCTGCACAGCCCTTATAAAGCTTTCCGACGATCTCAGTCTCAGGACTCGTACTCGGCTCTTTTCTGATATTAACATAGCTTTCTGCTTTTGAAACACCCTTATTGGCCAAGGGAGACAAAATCTCAGTATTATATATATGTGTTACGATTTCTGCTGTTTCTTCATCCGCCTGATCTAAGCATCTAGCTATCCCTGCCACACCCTGCTCAACCGACATAGTATCGGCATATGCAACTGTATTAGGAATTGCAATTAATGAGCCCAAAGAAGCAGCAAACAATAACGTCTTTAAAGCCTTACTTTTTCTCATGTATATTATCCTCCAAGTATCGCAAGCAATAAATGCTTTTGTCCTCTGTTGTGTTTAAGGCTGTTATTACATAACATCTTTAAGTTGTTACAAAATTGTTAAATCTTCTGAGCCAATTATAACAAAAAGATTAATATGTGTCAACGATAATACATAGAAAATTTACCTAATTATACAGAAAAAAGCTACCATTAATGCATATTCATCAATAAATACCTTATTTCTCCACTCAATTGTTGTTCAAATATTTTTCTACTGCTGTAACTGCATTTGCGCCATCAGCAGTAGCCGTAATAATTTGTCTTAATTCCTTGGTTCTGACATCACCTGCAGCAAAGATACCTGGTATATTTGTTTCACAATTTTCTCCGGCTATGATGTATCCCTGATTATCCATTGCAATGATATTCCTGTAGATTTCAGAGTTTGGCAAATATCCGACTGCAATAAATACTCCTGATAAATCATATTTCTGGCTGGTAGCCGTTTTAATGTTTTTTACCTCAATGGATTCTACTGCATCGCTACCATTAATTCGTTCTACTACGCTATCCCATAATATATTTACATTATCCATGGAAAGAAGTTTGGTGGTTGCTTCTTTGGAAGCTCTGAACTGATCTCGCCTATGAATCACATAAACCTTCTCACAGATTCGTGCAAGGAAGATAGCGTCCTCAACCGCGGTATCTCCGCCTCCAACCACAGCTACCGTCTTTTTCTTAAAGAAAGCCCCATCGCAGGTAGCACAATAAGAAACGCCCATACCGGATAAAAGCTCTTCTCCCTCTACACCAAGATGACGGGGCGATCCACCAGTAGCTATCACTACCGTTTTAGTACGAAATTCTGTGCCATTGTCCAATGTCAGCACCTTAATACTCTTATCAAGATTTAACTCTATAACTTCTCCATTAATAAAAGTCGTGCTGAATTTATCGCAATGTTCTCTAAGTTTTGTACTTAAATCAAAACCACTTATTCCAGGTGTGCCGGGATAATTATCTACCTCATAGGTATTGATAATCTGACCCCCACTTAAGCCTGCTTTCTCTATAACGATGCAATTTAACTCTGCCCTTCTTGCATAGATTGCCGCCGCTAGACCTGCGGGACCGGATCCTATAATAATCAAATCATAAATCATAAATTATTCCTCCTAACATCACTTCATTCTATATAAAACTAATAACATATGAACTATAGTCGAGTAATTAAATTTACTGTGATATACTCGTTACTGTTCACTCGTACCTCGTTCACAGCAACAATTATGCATACAAAGTGCAAAAAGAGCACTTTGGCGCATGAAGTTCTCGGGTTTTACTTGCGTAAAACACCTCGCGCTGACTAACGAGTGAACAGTAACTGAATATTTCGAGTCTTGACACAGGATAAGTACTAAGATTGTTTTTCTCTA
>DATESP010000208.1:0-6266 GCA_035270645.1 Mobilitalea sp.
CTAAGCCGTCTTGGTATGAAGAACAGAAGATTTATGGTTATATCGGACAGCAATGTCAGTAAATACTACCTAGACGAATGTACAGAGCAGATAAAATCCATTTCCAGCTTTGTGACAAGCTATATATTTGAAGCGGGAGAGGCAAGCAAGAATCTCGAAACAGTTAATAAATGCTATACGGCACTGATAGAGTCCAGCTTTGACCGAAACGACATATTAATAGCACTAGGTGGAGGCGTAGTTGGTGATTTGACAGGCTTCGTAGCAGCAACTTATTTACGTGGAATTCGCTTTATCCAGCTCCCAACCTCACTTCTTGCCATGGTAGACTCTAGTATCGGAGGTAAGACCGGAGTAGATTATGAATCCTATAAGAACATGGTCGGCGCATTCTATCAGCCTAAATTAGTTTATATGAATATATCTGCTTTACTTACCTTGGGCGACCGCGAATACTATTCCGGAATGGGTGAAATAATTAAGCATGGATTAATCAAGGACTCTGGCTATTATTATTGGCTTAAGGAACATCATAGCGAAATAAAAGATAAGCAATATGATATTTTGAAGGAAATGATACTTCATAGCTGCATAATCAAGAAAACAGTCGTGGAAGCAGACCCCAAAGAAAAGGGAGATCGAGCCTTGCTCAATTTCGGTCATACCATAGGGCATTCTATTGAAAAATTGATGAATTTCACCTTACTTCATGGAGAGTGTGTATCAATCGGTATGGTTGCCGCTGCCTATATATCCTTGCAACGCGGTTTTCTTAGCCACACAGAGATAGAGGATATCCTAGAGACGATGAAAATATTCTACCAGCCTGTAAATGTATCCGGCTTAGATGCAGATGAGGTATATAGTATAACAAAGCTGGATAAGAAGATGGACTCTGATAAAATCAAATTCATCCTATTACAAAAGACAGGCTCTTCCTTTATTGATTCAACAGTATCTAGAGAAGAAATTCTTGCTGCAATCAATTTTGTATTAAAATAACTATACAACAGCATACTTGCTGTCATCCTGATACTTAGTGTGAAAATGAAAAGCTATTATCACACATAGAAATTAGGCCTACGAGCAAGTCTAGGGCACGGGCGTTAGTGTAAAAGATTTTAATTTCTAACATAAATTTATACGTTAAGAAGAAAGGCACGGTATTTTATATGAAACAACGTTTAAGACATCTTTTTTACTTTATAGTATTGATTTTAATTGATCAGGTTTCTAAATACTGGGCTAAAACTGATATTCGGGAAGATGGACCATTTACCATAATTCCCAAGGTTCTAAAGCTCCAGTATCATGAGAATGATGGAGCCGTATGGGGAATTTTGAGCGGTCGTATGTCCTTCTTAGTAATTTTGACGATTATAATGATTATCATATTATCCTTCTTCTACTTAAAGATTCCCTCTAAGAAGAGATATCTTCCAATTCGAATCATCTGGGTATTCATTATGGCTGGAGCTGTCGGTAATTTTATAGACCGAATAAGGCTTGGATATGTCGTTGACTTTATTTATTTTGAATTAATTAATTTTCCACTTTTTAACCTTGCAGACAGTTACCTAACCGTATCCTGTGCGCTCCTGCTTATTTTAGCGATATTCTATTATAAGGATAAAGATTTTGAATTTATAGATACTGTATTCACCACAAAAAAAGCTTCTAAGACTAAAGAGGAAAATACTACTGAGACTGAAGCCCTGAATGGATCTAAAATTGAATTCAGGAATAATACTAAAACTGATACTGCTAATGATTCAGCAACTGAAGCTGCTAATGATTCAAAGGCTGAAGCAGGTATTAATGATTAGGATTGCTTCAGAAAGGATATATAATTAATGGATGACGATATTTTTACACTTGAAGAACCCTATACTGAGATGATATGTAATGTTGAAGAAGAGTATAATAGCACCCGAATTGATAAATTTCTATCAGAGAAATTTACTGACCTATCAAGATCCTATCTTCAGAAGTTAATCGAGGAAGGTAAGGTAGTGGTAGAAGATAAGGCCGTAAAATCCAATTTCAAGGTCAAAACCGGTCAGGCTGTAACTTTATTCCTACCCGAGCCAAAAGAGGCTGAAATCGTTGCTGAAGACCTTCCACTTGAAGTAATTTACGAAGATAAAGATATCATAATAATTAATAAGCAAAAAGGAATGGTAGTTCATCCTGCGGCAGGCCATGCGACCGGCACGCTGGTAAATGCATTACTATACCATTGTAAAGGAGAATTATCCGGAATCAATGGTGTCTTAAGACCTGGAATCGTACATCGGATTGACCGTGATACCACTGGAGTAATTGTTGTGTGTAAAAATGATATTGCTCACCGATTTATCGCTGAGCAATTGAAGGTTCATACCATCACACGAAGATACCAAGCCATAGTGTATTTAAACTTTAAGACAGACAGTGGAAGAGTGGAGGCTCCCGTCGGAAGAGATCCGAAGGACCGTAAGAAGATGTCAGTGAATATTAGACACGGTAAAGCTGCAGCAACAAATTATAAATTAATAGAAAATCTCGGTCGGCAATATGCACATATCGAATGCACATTGGAAACAGGCCGCACACACCAGATACGTGTCCATATGGCTAGTATCCATCATCCTCTATTGGGAGATACCGTATATGGACCTAATAAAGATCCTTTCCACCTGGAGGGACAAGCCCTGCATGCAGGAATACTTGGTTTTATTCATCCTACAACAAAGGAATATGTTGAATTCCAGGCTCCGTTACCGGATTACTTTATTAAGTTATTGGACAAATTAAGATAAGCATAAGGAGTAATATCCGTTGAAAAGAAAACAAATTGAGAAATTAATTACATGGAAGAATTCCAAAAAGAGAAAACCCGTATTATTATCCGGAGCTAAGGGCGTGGGCAAAACCTATCTTGCATATGATTTTGCTAAGGCCTTTTTTATAGATATTTTTTATATGAACTTTGAGATGGAACCTTTATGCTTAACCTTGTTTGAGCCAGATGATGCTTCAGTGGTAGCTGAAAAGCTCCTTATGCATTTTAACTGCGTTGATAATGATGCTGTAGAGAATAGAATTCTGATTCTTGATGAAATCACCTTCTGCCCGAAGGCATTTAGACATCTTATCGCATTAGAGAAAAGCGGAGTGTTTCCAAAAATCATCGTGATAGCTAGCAGTCCTATACCAAAAGATTTCCTGCCGTCGTTCTATAACCTTGAGATTACACCCCTTCAATTTGACGAATTCTTAGTTGCAACCTCAAACGAATGGTATATAGAAGCCATAACTAATCATTTTCAAACCAATAAACCTATTCCGGATATAGTACATAAAGAGCTTCTCACACTACATGAGCAGTATATGCAGATTGGTGGAATGCCCGGGATTGTTAATGAATACTTAAATTTCCATTCCACAATCAATATTCCAGAACAGCATAGCCACCAGTTCGGGGCCTTCCATGACAACATTAATAAGAGATTTCGGGATAGTGATGCACTAAAGATGAACCAAATATTAGACTGTATGCATCTACAGCTAATGAAGGATAATAGAAAATTTCAATATAAATTAATCCGTAAGGGTACAACTTATGCCATGTATAAGGATGCAATACAGTATTTAAAGGATAATGCATTTATCCTTCCATGCTATAAACAATCTACTGAGCAATTAGTGGAGGCAAACTGTGATTCATACAAAAGTTCAACTCTCGAGGAAAATACTAATTTCAAGCTATATCATACAGATGTAGGCTTCTTGTATTCCAAAATAGCAGAAGCTGCAGGTATCCACTCAGATCCTAAAATACGAAAATCCTTATTGGAAAATTACGTAGCGCAATCGTTTTATTCTCAGGGATATCCATTAATGTTCTGGGAATCTGATTCCATGGCGAAGATTGATTTTATTCTGCCAAAGGATAATGACTTAATTCCGGTTGAGATACATAATACAGATAACACACGCTCCAAGAGTATCAGCATATTAAAACAAAAATATGAATTCAACTATGCAGTAAAAATTTCATCAAAGAACTTTGATTTTTCTAACCAAATAAAATATGTACCTTATTATGCGGTGTTCTGTTTATAGATATTTGTTACTAAATAATTAATAAATTCTTAAGAAAACGATTGACAAAATTGTTCTATTACTATAGAATAACTGTATAGGCTTTCGACTACATATGTAGATTACAATAATCGACGTCATATTATTTTATTCTACAGCTGTAATCACGTACTTATGAATAGAACTTGCTGGATGTTCTTTATGTTATCATAAAGAATATTTGTTTCTAAAAGATAAGAGTATTAACAGAGCTACAGGAGAAGGTGTTCTGCAAATGTTCATTTATCTAAGTTCTACTAGAGTAGTATATAATTCGTTAAAGGGGTGTTAACGTATATGTCATTACCAGAACTTCGGCTTCATGAAGGCGAACTAAATATCATGGAATTATTGTGGTCAAATAAAGCTTTGGCCGCAAAAGACATTTCAAAAATAATCAAGGAATATATTGGTTGGGAGAAAAATACTACCTATACTGTAATTAAGCGGTTAATCGATAAGGGAGCAGTCAAGCGAGAGGATCCAGGTTTCCTGTGCAAAGCTGCTGTATCAAAAAGAACAGTACAAAATATCGAGACTAAGGTTCTACTTAATAAATTATATAATGGTTCCTTAAGTACTTTCCTAACAGAATACCTGAAGGCCCAGGAATTATCCCGTGGAGAGGTAATGGAGTTGGAACGTATTGTAGGAGAGCAGCGGTTATAGATTAATCATAATTAATAATTATATTGGGTCGCCTTAATGGCGGCCTTTTTGTTAATCCTTTTGAGTTATAAAGCAGAGTTTTTCCCAGCGAGATACAGATGCCTGGCAGCTATGTAATAAATTAAAAAGAAATGTGACCGATGAGATATTCGATAAGAGAAAGCATTTAACTCAACGATCAATGATAAACACATCAATAACATCGTCGTTACAGGATTAGATTCTAACGGATGTGTACAGACAGCCTGCAGCGATGGAATAAAACTTTGTTACACTGTGAATCTGATTAGCGATGCACATAGTACATTTCATAAAGATGCTGAACAATTTATTATAGATTGAAATCAGAAATTAAAAGTCGAAGGTGCTAACATAATTACAACGGATGATTATCTTAATGGGTTAGAGCAAATATATAAATGATAGAGAGGAAGATTGATTTTGTGACTGACTTCCTCATATTAACTTTATATCATACTATTCGCAAAACCTATGTTTAACGAAAAGTTGTCCTATTATTAAGTCAACACTAAAAAGATTTGCCACATTATTGGTTAATTATAGTTATTTGGTAACTGTTCAGTGCCTTCGCAGTTACATGGCATCTTACGATGCCTATGCACACAAAATGGATAAAACCCATCCATTTTGGCGCTGACTCACTCGAATCCACTGCGTGATTCTCGGGGGTTCTGAATAGTTTCGTTATTTGTAACTATAACTCTTTTATTTGCATATAATCCTGATTCAGATGCATAAAATGCGGCTATCAATAGTATTACAATCTTTTTCTTTAATTCAAGCCCCCCTATTATTATGCAATCGATCCTATCTATTTAATATCATCTATGATTCTTTGATATACCGTATCAATACCATTCATGTAATCCTCATAAGTTTGATCGACGCTAACATCTGGAGTAACTCCTTTTACAACATCTCCATACTTTTCTACAATCATTTTTTCATAACCTTTTGCAATTGGAACGTATAATAGCCACGGTAAAGATGACAGTTTTAATCCTCTAGCATAAGTGCAATTGTGGATTGACTGACCAGTTTCTTCTCCGTATAACTTTACATGGTCACAATTCTCATAACAATCTTCGATTAGCATGTATCCAGAGGAATATGTATTCTTACCGATCATAAGATTAATCTGCTTATCTTTGAATTGTTCTTTATATTTTTTTAGCATGTTTTCCATTAAATAACGAAAGCCTCCATTGTTCCAACGTATGTCGATCACCAGATTCGTATATCCATCATCCGATGTGAACTCCTTCATCATATCAGAAAAACATTGTTCCAATGAAGTGTCTTGCATCTCAATACACGCATTATATTGAAAATACATAATGTGATGATCCAGATCACTTTCATAACAGTAATTCAAGTTCTTACTTGAATTACGCGTGGAAATTGGCATAAGATCATTTGACGTAAAATGGTCTCGCAGAGCATGAATACTC
>DATESP010000209.1:0-5633 GCA_035270645.1 Mobilitalea sp.
TAGCTGCATCATGGAAAGGCTGGTTACAGATTTACCACAGCCTGATTCTCCTACAACACCTACAGTCTTGCCCTTGGGAATATCAAAGGATACGCCATCCACAGCTTTCACTGTTCCTATGTCCGTGAAGAAATAGGTATGCAGGTCTTCAAACTCAACAACATTGTCCGGATTTTTCATCTTCGTAATGTATTCTTCTCTAGGAACCTGCTTGCGCTTTCTACTTCTTTCTATCTCATTGGTAATCTTCCTGTTCTCTTTTGATATTTTTCGTGATTCTTTACCGGATATATAATTGATATTTTTTGCTTTACTCTTCTTCATAATAGCCATCTATCTCACCTACCTCTTCATCTTAGGGTCAAATGCATCCCGTAATCCGTCACCTACAAAGTTAAAGCCTAATACGGTCATTAATATTAGTACCCCTGCAGGAATCCATACAAATAAGTAATTGGTCATAACATAGATGTCATTAACTGCATTTATGATATTTCCCCATGACGCAAAAGGAAACTTAACACCAAGTCCCAAAAAGCTAAGGGTTGCTTCTACCAGGATAACACTTCCCAAGTTCATGGTAGAGATAACGGTTAACTGCGGTATAACATTCGGAACTAAGTGTTTAAAGATTCTTCTTGGAACGCTGATACCCAAGGCTTCTGTTGCGGTCATGAACTCCTGCTCCCTGAGGGATAGAATCTGTCCACGGACCATTCGTGCTATACTTGGCCATCCTAATACTGCTAATATAAGCATCAGTATATAGATACGCAGCTTAGGATCAACCTTCATATAAGTCATAATAGAGCCTAAGATAATATATAAAGGCAATGATGGAATACAATTCACTATATCTACGATACGCATAATCAGGCTATCCACCCATTTACCAAAATAGCCTGCGATACCACCTAAGATAACACCGAGGATAGTCTCTAGTATTACGACTATGAAGCCAATCATCAGAGATATTCTACCACCATACATCAGGCGCGTCAGGATATCCATACCATTACCATCTGTGCCTAATAGATGAACTTTAGATGGGCTTTCATAGACATTGATAAGTTGCGTCTCTGTATTCCTTCTAATCAGATATTGATTATTCTCTCGTATAATTTTGTATTCTACATCAACATTCTCCTGGTCTGCCATAATAAAGCTGGTGTCACCATTCGCAATCGCTTCTTTTACGGCATCTCTAAAGTCAATGGTTAAAAAATCACTTCCAACTGTATTTATGTTAATATTGGAGGCAAACGCGTACTCTAACCTCTCATCTCCATCTACCTTATAGATAATAGCGGAATTATCCTCCTCATCAAGCTCAATTTCATAAGCAGTACCATTAACTTTAAATTCTGTTACCTTTTCATTCATAGCTTTTTCAGTTGTATATCTGAAATCATAATCCAAAGCTGTATCCTGTGAATATGTATTAAAAACCAGTTTTGATGCAACACTGATAACTTTTGCAAATGCTATTGAAGTGGTTTTTCCACTTTTATTAATATAATAGGTTTTACCCTCAAGTTCAAAGGAGGTTTCCTCTGCCTCTTGAGCAGAAGCATAAGCTGCTTCCATTTCCTTAGTAACCACTTCTGACCCTAAGGCAGTAAATCGATTAATTCCCTTTAAGCTAACTACCGTCGCGTAATCTTGATATTCAATGATACGATAGAAATCTTCTCCCTCTTTTATTAAAGAGTATGTTATACCCTTAGACTCAAAACTATCATTGCCCTTATTAATTGCCAAGATGAGCTGTGCCTTAGCTACAGCCGGAAAGGTTTCGCCTGCGGCGTCGATATACTGATAATCTACATTAACGGCTGCACCTGCATAGTCCTTCTCGATTATCTCATATTCCTTGAATACCTGTGTTTCACTATAAGGTGTAAATAATCCTCCTAAAAAGGAAAACAGAAACATTGCCAATATAATAACTAATCCGATTACCGCTAAGCGATTTCTGAAAAATCTCTTTGCAACAAGCATTCCGGGGGATAATACCTTGACTCTCTGTTCATCATCCAATGTAGTGGAAGTGTTTGTGTTTTCTTTCTCATCATCCTTCATCATTTATCACACCTCCTTAATTTACTCTTATTCTAGGATCTACAACTGCATACAGAATATCTGCAATCAAAGTACCAATAAGTGTTAGAATAGCCATAAATACCATATAAAACATGGAAAACGGAATATCTCCGGTTGTCATAGCCTGATAGGAGGTATATCCTATTCCTTCGATTTGAAATAAGGTTTCCGTAATCATGGCACCTGCAAATAACCCCGGAAGCATGCCCCCGACAATAGTAACAATTGGTATTAAGGTATTGCGGAATGCATGATAATTAATAACTCGACTTTCTGAAAGTCCTTTTGCTCTAGCTGTTCTAATATAATCTGAGTTTAAAACCTCAAGCATATTTGTTCTTGTATATCTCATGAGTGAACCAACGCTTACTATTGTCAAAGTTATTACTGGTAATACCAGATGTTTGGCTATATCCAGGGCCTGACCTAACGGACTTAATTGTTCATGCATTCGACCAATCATACCAAATAAATCAAACCACCCTAATTTTACAGAAAAAATCCATTTTAGAACCGTTGCAAAGAAAAAAGAGGGTAGTGATATACCAATTAGGGCAAATACACTAATTGCATAATCTGTCTTACTATATTGCCTTCTGGCAGCTATAATTCCCAAGGGAATTGCAATAATAAGCTGTAATACAAAGGTAACTGCTCCCAAAACAAAAGAATCCCAGATTACCTCGGAGAATTTCTCAGTAACAGGAATGTTAAACTTCCATGAGTCTCCAAAATTCCCGCTTACTGCTTGTCCCAACCAATTGAAAAAGCCCTTGATAATTCCCGAGTCTAAACTATAGGATTTATTTAGCTGCTCCATCCATTCACTGTAGGACTTGCCTCCTGGAAGGGAAGATTTCTCCCTCGCCATGTTTTCTATATAGGAGGAGGGCAAACAACGCATAATCGTATAAATGATTAATGCTACAAAAAATAAAATGACAACGCTTAATGCTAGTCTTTTTATTATATACTTCCACATAAATTGCATCTCCCGATCTTCATATTAGTAACAAGTGTCATCCAATATATATAGAAGCAAAACAGCCTGAGTGGTATACAACCACTAAGGCTGTGTCACTTCTATAAACATAAGTATAAGAATGCCATGAATATGACCATGACACTCTTATCTTATTACATAATTCACAAAAGTTTATGAAGAAAACTTATTGGAATATAGTATGCGTTACTGTTCGTTAAGTACAACTATTTCGACACGATGTTCTCAATCTCATAATACCATTTATAGAAGGTCGTAATATCCGGTGTTACACTTTCTACATTTACACGTTCTGTGCTGTAGACAATACAGTTCTGTCTCTGGTATGTAGGAACTTCAACGGCCCAGTCTAAGATGATATCAAGGCATTGCTTATATGCAGCCTTTCTATAGGTTTGATCTTCACTCTTTCTTGCATCCAACAATAGAGTATCTAAATCGGCATCTGCAATATGATAATGATTACTATCAGATCCGCCCAAGCCCACAATATTGGTGCTATGGTATGTCTGATACATATCAGGATCAAGTGTAGCACCCCAAGCTGCACACCAAAGCTCCTGTGTAGAAGCATCCAATCTGTCCCAAAGAACATTAGAGTCTGTAAGATCATTTACTGTTAAGGTAAATCCGATTGTCTGAAGTGCTGCGGAGGAGTCTGTTAAGATTGCAAAGGACGGGTGATTTCCTTCACCATCTCCTGGAATTAATACTTCATATTCCAGCTTAGCGCCTTCAGGAGCTGTAGTGAGAACTCCGTCAGCCACGGTGTAACCAGCTGCTTCAAAGTAACCAAGTGCTGCCTGAATTGCTGCTACATACTTATCCTCTGAGCTCATATCTGAGGTAAAAATAGCATTTCCATCTACATCATTTGAATAGGCAATCTTATAATCCGAATCGGATTTCTGAGGAGCTGCCCAGGAGGTATTGGAGATCGGATAGTTAATAACACTAGCTGCATCCCCATAATAGGTATCGATGGCAACATCACGGTATACGGACAAAACTGTTGCCAAGGCTTTTCTTAAATTCTTAGATTCTTCAGAGTTCGGTACTCCGCCTACATTTACGGTATCTGCGTTTATACCGATATAACCATATCCCAGGTTATCAACGGCGCTGGTTACTATCTTATCACCGGAGATTTCCCCATTGGAATTAATCTCTGCAATTTGTTCAAAGACGGGCTTACTGCCTGTAGGATCGGTAAGATCTATGGTGCCCTGCACAATACCGGTAACCTTATCTGCTTCGGTAGTTTCTTTTAACTGCATATATTTTGTCTTTGGTTCACCCTTATAATAATTCTCATTTGCCTCTAAGAATACAACCTTGTTCTCGTATTTGACAAATTTGTAAGCACCTGCTCCAATAGGGACTGTTGTCTTATCCTTAACGATTGACAAATCACCTCTCGGGAAACCGAACTGATTATTATCATAATCATATAGTGCTACATCACCATAGTAATGTAATGGAGCAATGACACAATCACCAATCTTATGAATTGCTGATGCATCATATCCCTTTGTAACTATCTGAACCTGAGTATCGCTAATCTTCTTGATACCCTCAATATTTGCTACATCTTCGCCTTCACCGGCTGCTTTCTTCTCTTCTGTAATAATTTCACTTGCAAATGCCATTGCATCAGCTGCAAAGTAGGACTCATCACCGGCATAGCCATTACCTAATGCCTTATAATCAGCACCGTACTGTGCAATAATATCCTCTACAACCTGAGCTTCATCTGCAACAGTTGTTGAATCATACGCCTCATCTAAATTATAAAAGAATGCAAACAAATTCTTCTGTTCTGGATTAGCATCTGTATAGGTTTTATATGACTCATTACCATAAAGAGTTCCAACCCATTCATACTCAGCTTCTAAAGTAGGCCTAATAATATTATCTATGATAGCCTGCTTAAGGGCATCGCTAGGGTTTGCGAGAAAGTCTGCAACTTCTTCGCCTGTAATATCATCAGCGATTGAACTGTTAGCACGGTAATTCTTCATACCGAGGATTGGTACAGAATATAATGTAGAAGAACCATCATAAGAAGAATCTGATAGCACATAATATGTAAATATAATATCATCTGCATTAAGTACTTCGCCATCACTAAACTTAACGTCATCCCTGATTTTAATGTCATAGGTTGTTGTGTCAGCTGCTTCGTCAATTGTAACATCAATATCTGAAAGTCCTGTATATGTGTAGTCTGTACCATTATAAGGTACCGTCTCACCGTCTATAGCATTATAAATAATGGCCCCTGCTCTGTCTGTCGTGTACAGCATAACGCCTGTTATTTCTGTAACCTCTACATCATAGCCTGTATCAGCAAAGAACGGGCTGAATTTCTCACTAAATGGCAAATATCCAATAACCATCGGTGTATCATTACTCTTGTCTTCAATTACTGGTTCCTTAGTATCAACTACTGGATCTTTTGTAGTGTCCTCGATCACAGGTTCATCTTTAGAATCCTCCTTTTTCTTGTCCTTATTGCATGCTGCTA